>CAXUBX010000006.1:0-2346 GCA_964249405.1 uncultured Acetobacteraceae bacterium
GCTCTAGCAACCGAGACGGCGCCTGGTGTCGTGCGCGGCTTCGGCGGTGTCGTCGAGGGGCTGGGCGGGGAACGGGTCGAAGCGCCCGTCGAAAGATCGGATCCGCCCGTCCCGCCGCAGACCCTCAAGGAACAGGCCGATCCGGCGCGAGCGGCCCGGAAGCGACGCGACATGCACCGGCGCCGTGGTCGCGACGGCTTCAGACACCATGGAGATGCTGTCGCCGGTCACGACGATCGCGTCGGCGCAGGCGAGCAGGCCCAGGTAGGGGTTCTCTCCCTCCCCGTCCCAGACGAAGGCGCCGTGCGGTGCCAGGGCCGTGCGAAGGATCGCGACCGCCTCGGGGGGGGTGCGACGGGACGGCGTGAGCGCGACCGCGACCGCATCGCGGCGGCACATGGCGTCGAGCGCGGTCGCGAGATGTCCCGCCTCGGGGCGACCGAGGCGGAACCGGCCGTTCGAGCCGCCGACCAGCACCGCGACCAGGGGGCGCCCGGAGCCGTCGCGCAGCCGGTCCGCCCACGCCCGTCGCCCCTCGTCGAGCCTTGCCGCCGTCACGCGGTGAAGCGCGGTCCGGATGACGATGACGTTCGGGCCGGCGATCTCGTCGTGACGGTTCGCGATCACGACGTCGAAGCGGCGGACCGCGATCCGCGGGTTCTGCACCTGGACCACCGCGCGGACCCGTCGAGCCCGGCGGAGCGCCGCGCCGACCGCGCCGGCGGTGCCGCCGACGGCGACCACGATCTCGTCATGGGCCGCGTCGAGCCCCGTCACCGCCGACAGCGGACGCGGCCAGCTCCGGGCCGGGAGACGCTCCCAAAGACCTCGCGGTGCGATCCGGCAGAGACGGGCGGTCCAGCCAGCGGCCTCGACGAGACCTAGACCCTGGTTCTCCAGGCCGGCATAGCCTTCGCTCAGTATCGCCGACCGCGGAGCAGGAAGCGGCGCCTCTGACATCGGCGGCGTCCTTGCGGAACCGGGCCGGAGCCGTCAAGCAGGTCATGCCGGAACTGGGTGATTTTCTTGACATGCCCTGGTGACAACCCCAGAAAGAGTATTGCGCGACGCCTCCGTTCCGGGGCGGCACTTCGGTGCTGGTCGCGCCTTGACAGAAAGAACCGATCATCGTGACAGATTTCCAGGCGCTCGGCCTCTCGGCCCCGCTCCTCAAGGCGCTCGCGCTCGCGGGCTACGTGACCCCGACCCCGATCCAGCTCCAGGCGATCCCGCCGGCGCTCGCCGGGCGGGACATCGAAGGCATCGCCCAGACCGGCACCGGCAAGACCGCGGCCTTCGCGCTGCCGATCATCGACCGGCTGCTCGCCTCGCCTCGCCGCGCCTCGCACCGGGCGACGCGCGTGCTCGTGCTCGCGCCGACGCGCGAGCTCGCCGCCCAGATCGCCGAAAGCTTCCGGACCTACGCCAGCCAGACGTCGCTGCGGATCGCCCTGATGTTCGGCGGCGTGCCGAAAGGGCGCCAGGCCAGGGTGATGATGCACGGGGTCGACGTGCTGGTGGCAACGCCCGGGCGACTGCTCGATCACCTCGGCGACGGCGCGGTGCGCCTCGACGAGGTCGAGATCCTGGTGCTCGACGAAGCCGACCACATGCTCGATCTCGGCTTCATCGTGCCGATCCGGAAGATCGCCTCGATGCTGCCGCGGCAGCGGCAGGGCCTGTTCTTCTCGGCGACGATGCCTAAGGAGATTGCCTCGCTGTCGGCGACGCTTCTCCGCGAACCCGTGCGCGTCGCGGTGACGCCGGTCGCGACCACCGCGGACCGCGTCGAACAGCGCGTGGTGTTCGTGGAGCAAACCGAGAAGCGCAACCTGCTCGCACGCGTGCTCCGCGCGGTGCCCGACGGGCGGACGCTGGTGTTCACCCGCACCAAGCACGGCGCGGACCGGGTCTGCGAACATCTCGGCCGGGCCGGCGTTCCGGCCGCGGCGATCCATGGCAACAAGAGCCAGGGCCAGCGCGAGCGCGCGCTCGACGCGTTCAAGGACGGCGAGGTGCGCGTCCTGGTCGCGACCGACATCGCGGCGCGCGGGATCGACGTCGACGGCATCACGCACGTGATCAACTTCGAGCTGCCGAACGTGCCGGAAAGCTACGTGCACCGGATCGGGCGGACCGCGCGCGCCGGCCGCGCCGGGCTCGCGATCTCGTTCTGCGGCGCCGACGAGCGGCCGTATCTCCGGGACATCGAGAAGCTGATCCGGACGCGGGTGACGGTCGCCGAGCCGAACACGCTGTCGGTCTGACGGCGGAGGACACGGACGCCGGCAGACACGCTGTCGGCGGAGCCGACGGGAGGCGCTGTCGGCGGAGCCGACGGGAGGC
>CAXUBX010000006.1:2446-24943 GCA_964249405.1 uncultured Acetobacteraceae bacterium
CGCTGTCGGCGGAGCCGACGGGAGGCGCTGTCGGCGGAGCCGACGGGAGGCATTGTCGGCGCGTCGCTCGCGTATAGGATGCCGCGATGGCGTCACGCGGCGAGCCCCTGTCCACGGCCGAGATCCTGGCGAAGCTGGTGTCGTTCGACACCACCAGCCGGAACTCGAACCTGACGCTGATCGGCTGGATCCGCGACTACCTCGAACCCTGGGGCGTCCACGTCCGGGAAAGCCGGAACGAGGACGGCACCAAGGCGAACCTGCACGTGATCATCGGCCCGGAGCGCGCGGGCGGGATCGCGCTGTCGGGTCATGTCGACACGGTGCCGGTCGACGGGCAGGACTGGAGCAGCGACCCGTTCGCGCTGCGCGAGATCGACGGGCGGCTCCACGCGCGGGGGGCTACCGACATGAAGGGGTTCGTGGCCGCGATGCTGGCCGCCGTGCCCGATCTCGCCGCGACGGAGCGGACGGACCCGGTCCACCTGATGATCACCTTCGACGAGGAGGTGAACTGCGCCGGGGCCCGCCGCCTGGTCCGCGACTTCGACGAGAGCGGGCTTCGTCCGGCGTCCTGCATCGTGGGCGAACCGTCCTCGCTCCGTCCGATCGTGGCGCACAAGGGCCGGCTGTCGGTCCGCGTCGCGGTCCGCGGCCATCCGGCCCATTCCAGCGATCCGTCGCGAGGCGTGAACGCCGTGCACGCGGCGGCGCGCGCGATCGCGTTCGTCGCCGACGAGGCGGACCGGCTCGCGCGCGAGGGCGTCCGGGCGGACGGGTTCGTGCCGGGGCACAGCACCACGCAATGCGGGCTGGTCTCGGGTGGCGCGATCCTGAACATCGTTCCGGAAGCGGCGCAGTTCGACCTGGAATGGCGCACGGTGCCGGGCGACGACGCCCACGCGCTGCTCGGCCGGTTCCGGGACCATGTCGAGACCCGCATCGTGCCCGCGATGCGCACGGCCGACCCGTCCTCCGGCTTCACGATCACGGTCCTGCACGAGCTGCCACCCCTGGCGCTCGCCCGGGATCACGCGCTCGCCGGACTGGTCGGTCAGGCGATCGGCGACAACGCGGCGCGGCCCGGTCATGTGTCGTACGGCACGGAAGCGGGGATCTACGCCCGGGCCGGCATCGCGAGCATCGTCTGCGGTCCCGGCGACATCGCGCGCGCCCACAAGCCCGACGAGTGGATCGGACGCGACGAGCTCGCGGCCTGCGACGCGTTCATCCGTCGGGTCGTGCACGCCGCCGGGCACGCATGACGGGGGCCGACGCGGATCCGTTCTCTCCGGCACCCCGCCTGCCACGCTTCCCGGTGGGAATCGCGCCGCCCGATCTCCGACAGTGGCGCGAGGGAAACGCCGGCGTGCACGGTGTCGTCACCCGTCGGGCCGACGAGCCCGGCCCGCATCTCGTGCTGGTCTCGCTCATCCACGGCAACGAGATCGCCGGCGCGATCGTGCTGGACCGGCTGCTCCGGGCCGGCGTGACGCCGACGCGGGGGCGCCTCAGCCTCGTGTTCGCCAATCTCGACGCGTTCGACCGCTTCGACCCTGCCGATCCGACGGCGTCGCGCTTCCTGCACGAGGACATGAACCGGATCTGGGACGAGGAGACGCTGGACGGCCCGCGGGTGTCCTCCGAGCTGATCCGCGGCCGCCAGTTGCGGCGTCTGATCGACAGCGCCGATCTCGTGGTCGACCTGCACTCGATGCTCTGGGCGGGCACGCCGCTGATCCTCTGCGGGGCGACGGAGCGGGGCCGGTCACTCGCATGCGCGATCGGAACGCCCCCGCTGGTCGTGGCCGACCAGGGGCACGCGGGCGGACGGCGGCTGATCGACTACCACCGGTTCGCCGGTCCCGGCGGCACGGCGGCCTCCTGCCTGGTGGAGGCGGGTCAGCATTGGACGGCCGAGACGATCGACACCACCGAGCAGGCGGTCGTCGCGGCGCTGTCGCAGGTCGGCGTCGGACGCCCGGCGCCGGATCCGGCGGCCCGCGTCGTCTGCGCCGAGGTCACCGACACCGTGACCGCCGGCACCGGTCAGTTCGCCTTCGCGCTCCCCTATCGCGGCGGCGACACGATCGCGCGGGCGGGCACGACGATCGCGATCGATGGCGCGACCACGATCCGGACGCCCTACGACGATTGCGTGCTGGTGATGCCCAATCTCCGGCCGACCCGCGGCCACACGGCGGTGCGGCTCGCCCGCTACCGCGCCGACCCGATCCCGGCGCCAAAGATGTAGTCGCCGACCGCCGCCTCGAGGGATCGGGACGGGGTCGTGTCAGTAATCGCGGTGCCCGGCGCGAGCCGCGCGCCGGAATGCCCCGGCGTGATGGCGAGCGCCCCGCCGCCTCCCAGCGCCGCGCTGCTGACCGCGACGTTGCTGTCGGCCGGCAGCGCGATCTCGCGCCGGAGATCGAAGGTGACGTCCGACGCCATGGTCCTGGTGTCGAGACGGATGGCATCGACGCGACCGACCACCACGCCGCCGAGCGTCACCGGCGCGCCCGCCGACAGGCCGTCGGTCGACGAGAAGACCGCGCCGTAGCGCCGGCCGCCCTCCCCTGCCCCGTCCCGTGTCTCCACGATCGCGTAGGCGAGGAAGGCCGCGGTCACGGCCAGCACCGATCCGCTCGCCAGATAGCCGCCCACGCCATGACGCGCCATCGTCCCACCTCCCCGTCGGGCGTCGCATAGCAGCCGGAGGCCGGTTGCGGCCACCGGCGGAATCGGGGCACGTGACGAGACGGACATGGTGGAGTAGCGCGGGCATGACCCCGACCCAGGCCCTGACCGTCGCTGCCGTCCAGGGCGCGACGGAACTGTTCCCCGTCAGCAGCCTCGGCCACGCGGTCATCCTGCCCCGTCTGCTCGGCTGGAACCTCGACCAGCACGGGCCCGCGTTCCTGCCGTTCCTGGTGATGCTCCATCTCGGCACGGCGGCGGCCCTGCTGCTTTATTTCTGGCGCGAGTGGTGGGCGCTCGCGACCGGACTGCTCGGGATCGGCGAGGCGTGGCACGTGCGCGAAAGCCGACGCGTGATCGTGCTGCTGATCGTGGCGACCCTCCCGGCGGTCGTGATCGGCGGCGCGCTGGAGCGACCGCTCCGCGCGGCGTTCGGGACGCCGATGCTCGCGGCGATCTTCCTCGCCATCAACGGCGTGGTGCTGATCGCCGGCGAACGGCTGCGCGGCCGCGCCGGCGTCGCGCCCGGACACGGCCGCAAGCTGTCCTCGCTCGATACGACCGACGCGCTGATCATCGGGCTCTGGCAATGCCTCGCTCTGCTGCCCGGCATCTCGCGATCGGGCACGACGATGGTCGGCGGCCTGCTGCGCGGCATCGACCACGAGAACTCCGCGCATTTCTCGTTCCTGATCGCCTTGCCCGTGATCATCGCCGCCACCGTGTTCGAGGTCCCGAAACTCCGTTCGGCGCACGTCGCGCCCGGCACGTTCCACCTGGCGTCGATCTGCGCCGTGGTGGCGGGCGTGATCGCCTTCCTGAGCACGGCGCTGCTGATGCGCTATTTCAAGGACAACGACAGATGGGCGCTCGGACCGTTCGCGGCCTACTGCATCGTCGCCGGCCTCGGCACCCTCGTCTTTCTTGCGGTGGCCTGAACGGATGAGGCGGACGCTGCTCTGTGCGGCGGCGCTGCTGTTCGCAGTCGCCGCCGGACACGCCGACATCGCGACGTTGCCGATCTCGCGACTCCAACTTCCGTGGTGGAAGGCGCGCTTCGACGCGAAACAGGCCGAGCTTCGGGCCGGACCGGTCGACATGATCTGGCTCGGCGACTCGATCACGGAGGATTGGGAGCGGAGCGGCCCGCCGCCCTGGCAGGATTTCGCGCCCGTCTGGCGGCACTATTACGCGGGCCGTCACGCGGTCAATCTCGGCTTCAAGGGCGACAGCACCTGCCATCTCCTCTGGCGTATGGAGCATGGCGAGCTCGCGGGGATCCATCCCCGACTCGCCGTGTTGCTGATCGGGGCGAACAATTTCGGCCTCGTGCATACGGACGCGGCGGAGACGTTCGCCGGGATCCGGGAGATCCTCGAAGTCCTCCGGTCACGGCTGCCGGACACGAAGGTGATCGTGATCGGCGTCCTGCCTTCGCTCCGGTCGGCGTGGGTGACCACCAACACCGACCGGCTGAACACGATGCTCCGGTCCGCGCTGGCCGACCGGCCGGACACCGAATTCATCGACGCGTCCTCGGTGATCGAGCGCGACGGGCGGGTGGATCCGTCCCTGTTCCTCGACCCCCGCCTGTCGCCGCCCGAGCGACCGCTCCACCCGGATGCATTCGCGCAGTCGCGTCTCGCGGCGCTGATCGAGCCGGCGGTGGCGCGCGACCTCGGCGATGCCGTGCGGCCGCCGTTCGAACGGTGACCGTCGGGGCCGGAAACGAAGGTTTCACGTCCGACGCGTAGGGTCGTCCGGATGGCGTGCTTCGACGGGCTGCATCTGTTCCTTGCGACACCTTGCTACGGCGGGATTGTGACCCAGTCCTACATGGAGTCTGTCTGCGCGCTGATGATCGACGCGTCGCATGCGTCGCTCCGGCTTTCGCTCGCGCTGCTCGGGCAGGATGCGCTGATCACCCGGAGCCGGAACACGCTGCTCGCCCGCTTTCTCCGCTCGGATGCGACCCACATCCTGTTCGTCGATGCCGATATCGGGTTCACCCCGTCCGATGTCTTCACGCTTCTCGGACGTGGTCGCGACCTCGTCGGCGGCCTCTACCCGATCCGGGCCACGATCTGGGACGAAACAGCCGAGGCGTGCCTCCGGCGGGGCGAGCCTCTCGCGACGGCCGCACTCCGCTATGTCGGCGAGCCCTCCGGTCCGGCCGGTCCCGATGGGCTGATCCCGGCGCGCTATGCGGGCACCGGCTTCCTGCTCGTCTCCCGTGTCGCGGTCGAGCGCATGGTCGCGGCATTCCCCGAGACACGGTGCCGGCACGCGCACGTCGCCGGCCAGGACGGCGGCGAGGATGTCCATGCCCTGTTCGACTGCCTGATCGATCCGGAGACGAGACACTACCTCAGCGAGGACTACGCGTTCTGTGCCCGCTGGCGCACGATCGGTGGCGAGGTCTGGCTCGATCCCCGCCCCTCGCTCTCGCATCATGGCATGAGCGAGTTTCGCGGCGCGCCCGCATCCCGCTTCAGCGGAAGCTGAAGCCGTGTCCGACAAGGTAGCCGCCGGCGAGCAGCACGAGCGACATGCCCCCGAGAGCCACCAGATTGCCCGTGTTCTGGAACAGACCCCGACGGAACTCCCGCCCGCGATCCTCGTGCTGCTCGCGCAGCGACTGGAGAAATGCGAGATTGGTGCGCACGCGCTCGCGTCCCACGAAGCTATCGCTGTCGATGCCGAGATGATCCAGGGCATCGGCGACGATCTCGCGGCAGATCACCTCGAGCTCGTCGCGCGTCGCTGCCGATCCCCGTCCGATCGTCGACCCTGCCTGGCGCGTCTCTCCCTGTCCCATGCCGCCCGTCCGCTCAGTTCGCACGTGCCGACATCAGGAGAAGCGCACCCAGGCCGTGCAGGAGACCGGCAGCACCGCGACGATCGCGGCCTCGATCGTGATGTCGGTGACCACGTCGTCGAGCACGGAGGACGCGGCGTATTCGACCGCGCCCGCGCCGTAGCCACCGATCGCCGGACCCGCGCCGACGGAGCCTGCAGACGCATAGCCCATGACGGCGAGCGACACCGCATCACCGCTCGGGCGCGTGGCGTCGACGAAGATCTCGTAAGGAGCGGCGAGCGAACCGTAGCGGAAGGACATCGAGCCGTAGCCGCCACCGCCACCGCACGATGGCGCCGCCGCACTTCCGTAGCCGCCGGTGTCGGCCGGACGCATCGGCTCGAACACCGTGACGCTCCCGCCGGTCAGCGAGGTCACGGCTTCGGTCACCGCGGTCCGGGTCGCCTTTTCGCGGGCGAGGGTTGCGGCAATCCGGGTCCGGAACCCGTTGTCGGTTTCACCCGTATTGCGCGTCAGCGTCGCGCCGTTGAAATCGGTCGAGATCATGTCGAGGAACGAGCCGGTCGCGGTCGAGAGACGGGCCTGCGTCCGCGCGTACGTGAGCAGCGCATAGGCGAACGACCAGGCTTGTCCGATGCCGGTCAGAACGCCGTTCAGGACGGGAGCCTCGTCGAGCGACGGGAACCAGCGTGCGGGCAGCACGCCTGCCATGCGCGACGCCATGTCGGCGGGATCACCGGTCGCCATCTCAGGAGACCGTGATCGAGGACACGCGGACCACGGTGCCCGCGGCCCCGCCGACATCGGCCGTTCCGCCGTTGATGGCGAGCCCGAGCACGTTGACGACGGCGGGATCGACGCCGTAGGCGAGGCCGGCGACGCGCGAGAAGGCGAGCGAGGTCGCGACCGGAAGCGCTTTCACGTAGGCGGTGATCGCGGCGGCGGCGGCGCTCCTGATCGACGCCCCGTCGGCGCCCGACTGGATCGCGAGCGTCATGGTGATCGTCACCGGCAGCAGCGTCGGCCCGACCACGACGAAGCCGGTTCCGACCGGCCGCACCGCATCGACCGCATTGCTCACCGAGGCGAGCAGGCTCGCCGCCGGGCTGCCGGTCCCGTCATCGACCACGACCACGAAAAATCCCGGCCGCGTGTTTCCGGCGGTGTCGACGTTCTCCTGGATCGCGAAGGTCAGGCCCTGCTGGACGCCGGCGATCGCGCTGCCGATCGCGGTCAGGGTCGCGCGGCTCCGCGAGTTGATGAACGGCACGAAGCGCGCCTTCAGGCTCGCGTCGCTCTCGGCATCGACGCCGCCCGTGAACGGCAGCGCGTTGCTGACCGTGTCGACCCCGGTGAGGGACTGCGCGAGCAGGTTGACGGTGCCGGCCTGCACGTTGCCGCTCTGGCCGGTGGTCGTGCATTGGACCGGGATCGTGATCGAGGCGCTGCCGGCGGGGCGGACATACGCGCCGGCCGCCGCCGACCAGGCCGGGTTGCTGTCGTCTTCGGTGACCGCGAAGCCGAGCGTGCCGTCGGACGTCCTGACCAGCGTACCCACCGGGACCGTCGCCGATTGCGACGCGTAGGCGAAGCAGGCGAGCGTGACGGCGCCGGTCGCGTCGGTGCCCGGCAGGCGCGAGAGACCGAAATCGCCGACCCAGCTGTCGACGTCCGTCCCGGACGACGTCGCGAGACGGCACATCGTCATCACCTGCAGGATCAGGTACTGGAGCCAGAGCGCGACCGACGCCGCGGCCTCAAGCAGGGCGCGGGTGACGGAGCCCACCGTGAGATCGGCGAGTTCGGCGCAGGCCCCCTGGGCGGTCGCGCCCATGTTGCCAACCAGCGTGGTAAAGCTCTGAAGCGAGAGCTGCATCGTTCAGGATCCCGGCGTGATCGTGAGTGTCTGCGGCGCGCCGGTGGCGACGTCGCTGTAGGTGACGGTCAGCGTCACCGTCCCGCCCGCATCCGAGACGACGCCGACGGACGGCACCGGCGAGCGGGCGACGGCGGCTTCGAGCGTCATCTGATCCCGGATCGTGGTGTCGATCGCGGCGGCGTTCACCGGGGTTCCGACGAAGGAGGGCAGGCCGCCGCCGTAGGTCAGGTTCCAGATGTAGCCGCCGGCGTTGGTCATCAGCCGTCGAAGCACGCGCTCACGGACGTAGATCGTGCCATCCGATGTCGCGAGATCTCCCGTGGTGCCGAGGGCGAGATCGGAACCGACGGTGTGCGCGATGTCCATCGTCAGCTCCTCGCGGCGCCGGTGACGCCGGTGCCGGTCGCGACGCCACCATGGACGTGGCTTTCCAGGCTGATCGAGCCGGCCACGACGTCGCCGGTCGCGGTCACCGCTCCCGCGACGTGCAGCGCACCGCCGATCGTGGTCGTGCCGCCGCTCATGTGCAGGTAGGCGCCCCCTTCCAGGAACACGCCGAACTCGCCAGGCTGCACCGGCTTGCCGGTGGCCGGCGACTGCGGCGGCGTGGTGACCGCGTCGAAGATCCGGGCGACGATCACCGGATGCTCGGCATCGCCCTCGACCGGCACGACGAGCACCTGCGTGCCGATCTCGCAGGGGCATGCGATCCGGAGGCCGAGGCAGGCCAGACCGGGATCGGGGATCCAGCCGCTGACGATGCCATCCGGCTGCAGCGCGACCTTGACGGCGTGGCTGTTCGGATCGGTGGCGGAGACGGTCGCATGCCGCGCCCGCCCGGACACCCCGATCGCGGAGGCGGCCTGCAGCTTCAGGGTCTCGGTCCAGTCGCTCATCGGCCCGTCCTTCGTGCGATGTCGCTCATCGGATCGCGCCTCAGGCCGTGACGAGCGCATGGGCGACGAAGCTCTGCTCGAAGCCCGCGTGCGCGTCGATCCGTCTCGTGACAAGGTCGATCATGTAGGTCCCGTCCCAGCCGCCACCCACGGTCCCGGCCAACGCGACGAGATCCCGTGGCGAGAGGGCGAGCTCGCCCGCCATCTCGCACGTGATCGCCCGACCGTGTCGCGCGACGTCCCGGTACAACGACGTCGCCTTCGCGAGCGCCATGTCGTCGGTCGCGTTCGGAACCGTGAAGACGATCTTCGCACTGTCCGCGGCCGTTGCGGGAACCGTCTGCTCGACCACGCTCTTCTGCCGGCTGTTCCAGCTGCGGACCGTGACCGCGATCCCGGCATCGATCGCGAGACGCCGTTCGAGGTGGAGCCGCGTCAGGCCGAGCGACTGCGCCTGGCCGTTCTGCAACGCGCCCACATCGATGGCGACCGTCTGGCCGAAGGCGAGCGCGGAGGGAGCGAAGTTGAGCGTCCCGTTCGATACCCAGCACTCGAAGCCTTCGAGATCGGCGAGCGCGCAGACCAGTTCCCAGCCGTTGGCGAACCGGGTGAACGAGGTCAGCGCGTTTCTCGCGTGATCGATCTGGTAGTACTGTCCGGTGAACGTGGTGGTCGGGGTCACGTTCGCGGCGAGCCCGGCCCTGGTGGCAAGCGTGAGCGCGATGTCGGACGAGGTCTGGTTCACGAATTGGTCGGTCACGATCATGTCGATCAGGCTGGCGGTGCCGTCGCGGCCGGAGATCGAGACCACGCCCTCGCCGACCTGATGCCTGAGCTCGTCGATCGTGCCGCTGAACATCCGGACCCAGCTCGCGTCGGACGTTTGACCGAGCGCCAGATCGATGGTGACCGGCACGATCGGAAGCGGAGCGGCGCCGCTCTCGAGGACGAGCGCGACCGCGGGGTCCGAGAGGTCGAGCGCCAGGTCTGCCCGCATGCTGCCGGCGCGACGGTAGGCGCTCGCTTCGAGCTCGATCATGATCGGCGTTCCGCAGACCGCGCCGCCGATCGTCAGCCGGGCCAGCGGCTCCGCCGATCCGCTCACGACGCGCTGCCCGCCGCACCCGAGAGCGGGACCGGAAGCACGAGCGTCATCACGCCCGTGACCAGGGGGTCGTCGAGCCCGTTCAGGGCGGCGATCCGGTCCCATTGCGTGGCGTCGCCGAGCGCCGCCGCGGCGACGTGGAACAGCGTCGTGTTCGAGACCGTGACGGTGCTGTTCTGCATGGGCGCTCCTCAGGCGTGGATGGCGGGCAGCGGAGACGTGCCGCCGAGGGACGCGATCGATGCGGTGGCGCGATTGACGTAGCCGCCGGCCTGGGTCGCCCCGGCGAGCGCCTGGGCGCTCAGGGACGCGGTCGAGAGTGCGGTCGAGGTCCCGACCAGATCGGGTGACGCCGCGTTCGAGAGGGAGACCAGGGTTCCGCCGGAGCTGGCGATCGTCGAGGAGAGGGCGTCGGCAACGCTCGTGGTGTCGAGCGTCGGCGTCGCTGCCGTCGCGGTGTCGAGCGATGTCCGATCGGTGCCGAGTAGCGCGAGCGCGGGGGCGAGGGAGGCGACCGCTGCACCGGTCGCGTAGGTGATCGCCTGGCCGAGATCGGCGACCGCGCCGCCGATCACGGAGCTGACCGTCGCGGCGAGCGCGACCGCGGTCGCCGGCAGAGCCTCGGCCTGGAGCCGGTAGCGGATGACGCTGCCGCACGCGGCGTAGCCGAGGTCGAGCGCCGTCACGACGGCGCGCTCCGACCAGGCGCCGACGACCAGCAGCACGACGGCGCCGCTGTCGCGCAGGGCTTCCAGCGTGAGCGCGCGGTCGATCGCGCCTGGTCCGGTCAGGATGCCGCGGAGCTCGCGTACGCGGGGATTGCCGCCCATCAGCTGGACGACGCGGCCGCCGCCGATCAGCCGATGCACGATCGGCTGCATCGTTGCACCGCGGTCGAAGGCGTCCGGAACCTCGATCCCGGTGAGCACGACGGGACCGATGCTGACCGGCTGGGCGATGCCGCTCACGATGTCGGGTTCTCCAAGGCGCGCTCCGCTGTCAGGGTGTCGGGATCGGTCGGGCGAACGAGATCGGAACCGCGCGCAGGTCGGGCGCGCGACCGGCAACGGGAGGGGCGGACAAGGTCCTGGCGAACGTCGTCTGGATCAGTCGCTCGATGCGGCGCGTCTCCGTTGCGTCCGGCCCCACGCTCGGGGATCCGTCGCGCCCGGACGGATCGCGCCTCGATCCGTTCGTCGCTCCGATCGGCGCGGTCTGGCTGCTCCGCCACCGATCGGGCTCGGCGCGGGGCGCTGCGTCCATGAAGCGGGAAGCAATGGCAACCATCCCGTCGCGACCGCTGGCCGGGGGCATCTCGGCACGCGGGTTCACGCGCGTGAGGCGAGCGGGGTGGCGTCCTTCGACCAAGACCGGCCCGGCACGTCCGGACGACGGGGATGGCGTCATGGGCCCGGCGAACTCCGCCCGGAAGGCTCGGGCTTGCACGGTCCGGGCGAGCGAGGCCGCGATCCGGCCGGGCGCGACACCGGCACGCCCGCGAGACCGGCGACCCTCACTGGCGCTTCGGGCGTCGATGGAGCCGTCGGGAGCGGCTTCGTCTTCCGCCTCTCCGCCGGCTCCATGGACCGCCGGTCTGTTGCGAGACGCGCCCGAACCGGGACGGGTGCGCTCGGCAGACGTCGGCCAACGCGACGGCCTCCCCGCGGCAGCGAGGGTCGGCTTGTCGGCACCCGGATCGATCGAGGCGCGTTCGCGGAGCGGGCGCCAGAGGGGTCGGCCGACCCCTCGCGCCGCCGCGACCCGCTCCGGCGCACCCGAGCGCGTCGCAGGCGGCGGTGCCGCCGTCGCCGGCAGGGGAGCCGGTTCCGGCGCCGACACGCTCGCGTTCCATGGCCCTTTCGTCCGACGACCGAGCGGCGCAACCGGCGGGAGGGATGCCAAGCCCTCGATCCTGGCCCGGACCGAGTGGATGGCGGATTCGTCGCCGGTCGCGAGATCCTCCTCCGACCACGGAGCGAGCTCCCGCCGAGCCGTCCCGACAGGCCTCGCGAGCAGCCTCAAGCCCGAACGCCGGCGCGCCAGCCGCGAGATGCGGGCGGACGCTTTCGCGTGACCGACCGTCGCCAGACCGATCCGCAGGGTTTCCAGACGAGCCATCAGGCGTCGGTTCACGTCACGCTCCGGATCTCTCTTCGAACAGGATCGCGAGGGCTGCCCGGCGCCTCGCGCGCGACCAGCCTTGTGCGGTGGACCAGGGCACGCCGTGGTGCGCGAGGAGCACGAGCTCGCGAAACCCGGCGTGCCTGATCAGTTTCCCGCGGCCTGCTCCGTCTCGCGATCTTCCACGGCCTCGTCCCTGTCGTCGCCCGCGAAGGCGGCGGAGAGGGCATCGAGACCAGCCTCGCCGATCTTCTTCAGTACGCGGCGAAGCTGCTCGCGCGACTTCGCACCGGCCGGTTCGGGAACGCCGCCGATCGAGATCACCGAAGCCGCCAGCAGCGCCGTGTTCACCCAGGCCTGGTTGTCGATCGACGGGCCCGCGATCTCCATGAAGTCCCATTGCTCGGCCATGTCGAGGCGAACCGCCTCGATCGCCCGGTCATCCACCGTCACGCGCACCACCTCGCGACGCTCGCCGTTGATGTCGCGCTCGAACCGTTCGGCCGGGGTCATGTCAGAGCTTCACGCGCTGGCTGGCGAAGAAGCCGATCTTCTGCTTGACGATCACGTCGGCCTGGTAGCTTCCGGCGCTGGTGAGAACGAGCGCGACACCGGAGAACTCGTAGGTGCTGAGCGAGCCGTCCGGCTCGGTCACATACTGGTAGATGGTTCCGGAATTGATGGTTCCGGACGCCCAGAACGCGCTCTCGATCGAGACGATGAGATCGTCGACCGCGGAGTTCCCTCGATCGACGAGGAACTCGCCGCGCCATCCGGAGGGCGTCGTGAATTCGACCGGCGTGCTGTTCAGGGGGTCGGCACGCTGGTGCTTGACCTCCTGACTGGCCATGAAACCGGTGACGTCGCGCAGATCGACGCGCGCGCCGTTCCAGAGCAGCACGAGCTGACAGTTCCGGCCGATCGTGTAGGTGAAGCTCATCGTTCGGGATTCCCGGCGCGAAGGGTTGGAGGCGATGGGCGTCGATCAGCTGGCCGTGCTGGTGCTGACCTGCACCGTCGAGCCGCCCTGGAGGTTGACGAGGAACTTCTCGTTGATGCCCTGGTACTGGACCTGGATGTCGGCCTGGACGTAGCCGAGCGACGTCCGGCTGAGCGGATTGTTCGACGTGTCGCATTGCACGGCGTAGGGAACCGAGCCGTTCGTCGAACCGAGGATGCCCTGTCCGAGCAGGTTTCCGAGATAGCCGAGCAGCGTCGCGCGGATGTTGGCGAACAGCGTCGCCGTGATCAGCTGGCCGACATAGGTTCCCATGCCGGCGGCGAGGGTTCCCGCGATGTAGTTGGTCAGGCGCGTATAGCTGTCGGTCGCGATCGCGGCGTTGCTCGAGGCGTTGTGGCCACACCGTGCCGCCCAGAACGCGCCACCCGGCGCCGGCGTGCAGATCACGTCGATCCCGGCCTGGAAGAGCGTCGAGAGTTCCGCCGTCGAGTAGGTGGAGCTCTGTCCGCTTCCGACCACGCCCGAGCGCTGGCTCGCGACGATGCCGAGGATCGGCTTGTTCAGTGAGGACTGCTCGGGCGACAGGTTCGAGAGCCGCCCGGCGACGAAGCCTTGCGGACTGACCAGCCTGGTCTGCTGGTTGGCCTGATCGTACCAGGACAGCCAGTCGCCGAGCATGAGCTTCGCGGCGTAGCTGTCGACGCCGGCGGCCTGCTTGGCCGTGACGGCGTCTGCGATCGTGTCGCCGGCGGGACCGGTCAGGATCATGTAGACCGCTTCGGACAACCCGAACGCAACCTGCGACGACCAGGTGCCGTCGTCATCGCTGTCGGCGAGGAGCCCGATCGCGCATCCCTGTCCGCGAAGCGCGTACATGCCGGTCCGCGTGGTTCCGTCGACACCGATCAGGGTTTCGGAACTGACGCCGGTCGCGCCGTCGGTTCCGTTCAGCAGCATCTGACCGGAGATTGCCGTCGGCGCCGTGGCGCTGCCGGTGCCGAGAGAGGCGACGACAAGCTGCGATGGCCCGCGAAGGACACCGGTTCCGGCGTTCACCGCACTGACGAGGTTGGCCCAGAAGCCGGCCGCGCCGGCCGACGCGTCAATGTTGTCGAAAACTTCCGGGACCGTCCCCGGGAGGCTGAGCACGAGCCGCCACGTGCCGGCCTTCGATCCCGTCTGCAACGCGAGCCCGATCGAGTTGCCGAGCGAACCCGTGTAGAGTGCCGTGAGAAGGACGGGATAGTTCCCGGCGCTCGCGCTGTAGAGGAGCGCGTAGCTCGCGGCGAGATCGGTCCCGTCGGTCACCCGGACGCCGACGAACGCGGAAGCCGCCTGCGCGCAGGCCGTCGCGATCTGGGTGCCGAGGTCGTATTTGCGCGCCAACGGCAGGCCGAACGCCACCTGCAGATCCGCGTAGCCGCCGAGCACGACCGGCCGGTTGACGGGGCCCCAGGAGGCCGTGCCGACGACGCCGACGACGTTGCTCGGCACGCCGTTCAACGAGAGGAGCGCAGGCGGTACGATCTGGACGTAGAGATCGGGAACGGTGAGCGCCGTAGTGTTGATGCTGCCGGCCTGGACGATCTGCGCCATGATCAGTTCCCTCCCTTGCTGGCCTGCGCGCCTGACGGAATGACGGTCTGGATCACCGATCCCATCCGTCCGCCGGCACGGATAGCGGCAATCGCGGATGCGTCGGTGATGACCGTTCCCCGCACGTAGGATCCGAACGGGTGGATCACGATCAGGGCGATGCTGGTGGCTGTTGTCATGATGGTTCCTGATCTCAGACGATGATTGATCCGTCGGCTGCACGCTGGCGTGCGCGAAGGGCGAAGGCCGCCCCGGTCGCGTCGACGCGACCGGGATCCGGCGCGGCCGGGGTGTAGGTCGGCATGATCCAGCCGCCTTCCGCGAGCTCGTTCCAGGCGTAGACGAGTGCCAGACCCGAGGCGCACGCGGCCGCGTGGCCGGCAACGAAATCCGCCGCATCGGCGATGTGGCTTCCGATCTCGGTCGGAGTTCCGGCCGCGTAGAAGTCCGCCGTATCGTCCGAGGACGGGACGGGATAGAAGGGTTGCGGGTTCTCGATCAGCGGGCGCGGATCCCAACCGCTCATTGCCGTCGGCACCATCGCGAAGCCGGTCACGGAGCGGGCGTTCCAGTCCGCCTCCGCAAGGGCTGCGAGGGTCGCGTAAGGCGTTTCGCCCGCCGGGTTCCCAGGGCAGGCGTAGGCGCCGGCGGCGTCCGCGCCCGCCTCCCGTGCCGCTGCGACGTTGTCGTATTCCAGCAGGGATGCGCCGGAAAGCCAGACGACGTAGGGATCGGGCAGACCCGCGGCGCTCGCAAGCGAGCGGACATGCGCGATCGCACCAGCGACGCCGGACGGCAGCAGTGCCGTGTCCGACGCCGGTGCATCAAGCACGAAATAGACGGGCCGGCCCGCTTCGGCCGAGGTGACGTAGCCCGCCTCCGCCATCAGGCCGACGTCGCGCGCCAACGTCGCGGCGTAGCCGTCCGTCGTGGTCGGATCGGCCCAGTTCGAGATCTGGCCCAACATGCAGAAACCGACGAGATGCCGACGCGAGCTCGAGAGATAGAGCGAGAGCGCGGCGCCGAGATCATCGCCCGGGGCGTAGGAATCGAACGCCCAGAAGGCGATTCCCGCGGTCGCCGCCGCTTCGATTTCGGCATCGATCGTCGCCTGTTCGGCCACGGGCCAGGTCAGCACGCCGTCGCTCGAAACGGCGTTCGGCGGCCAGCGCACCGACCATTGCGCGGGCGAGAGCGCGGCGGCGCATTGCTGGTCGATGGTGTCGGTCGGCGTGTACCAGGCATCGAAACGGATCGCACCGACGCGCGGCTCCATCGTGGTTGCCTGGACCGCCGGTTCCACGCCGGCCAGGACGCCGAACATCATCGCCGGCGCGGTCATCGTCCAGATCGTCGGGTACTCAACGGCATAAAGGAGATCGCGCCGATAGAGATCGGCATTCTCGCTGGTGTCGGTCTCGACCGTTTGTCGGTAGCGAAGCAGACCGGACGATCCGTCGGAAAACGGGAGCCAGTCGATCCCGGACAGCGCGTTGTCGATCGCGCCTGCCAGACCGTCGCGCAGCAGCGGTTCGTTGCACCACACGCTGACGGTGACAGTCTGCTCCTGCCGGCGTGTCTCCATCGTGGCGATGCCCGATCCCTCGACGCGGACCTCGATCGATGTCGCACCGGCGATCGTGAGCGTCGCGCCGACGGCAGTCGCGCCGGGGATCAGCGCCGCCATCGCCGCGCTGACCGAGCTCGGCGTGTCCGCGGCACCAAGCGCGTAGGCAAACGCGGCACCATCCACCCGGACACCCGCAATCTGTCCAGGCCCACCAGCGCCGGAGAACGTGACGACCGCACCGGCGACGGAAGCCGTGAGCGTCGGCGGTGTCAGCGCAGCCTGCCGCCAGACGCGCGGATAGCGCGTCGTCTCGCGCCCGTGCTTCGGGTCGGAGAAGATCGTCACCGTCTGGTTCCCCGCCGCGAGATCGGCATTCAGCCCGAGCTGGACCGGCCAGCCGCGATAGATCTTGACCGGCGCGGCGACGACACTCGCCTGATCCGCCCCGTTCGGATAGACGGCACCGACGATCCCGGTCAGCAAAGCCTGTTCGACGTCGGACAGGTCGGCCAAGAGCTTACTCCCGGATGATCACGTTCGATCAGGTCGTTTCGATTCCGGCAATCAGCCGCCAACCTGCGACGGTCAGCGCTGCCGTCGAGACAAGGTAGCTCTGTCCGCAGTCGTCCAACAGCCGAAGTCCGTAGGTGAGCTCGAGATCGAGACTGGCCGGCAAAGCGACGTCGAAGAACGAGGTCTTGACGTCGCTCGGCAGCCTGGTCGGGTCGATCTCGATGTGGGTCTTCGGAAGCAGGCCGGCCGGCCAACCCGATGCGAGGAGCGTATCGCTGCCGGTGGTTCGCCCGCCGTATGAGTTCGCGCCCGTGCTCGTCGCCGTGGCCGGTTGATAGATCGAGACCACCCGATTGCAGATCGTGCAGAGTGGTGCGCGAAGAGGTTCGATCTGGGACACGAAGCACGTCCGCGCCCCGACCAGATAGTCCCCCGTCGTGAGAGACGAGGGATCGCCGATCCAGTCGGCTTCCCAGCCGTGCCGGTAATCGCTGTTCCGGAGCGAGAGGTTCGGATCGGGATCGAGGATGCCCGTGAGAACCGCGACCGGCGTGCCGGTCGTCGGCTCGCTGGTCCCGTTCGGCCGGAACTGGGAAAACGGCGCTCCAAGGACGTTTCCGGCAACGCCCAGTCCGTGCGCAATCAAGCTGTTCAGCCGAGACTGGTCGATCGTCGCCTCCCATTCGCTCAGACTAGGATCAGGCCGCTTCGCTCAGGCGATGCAGATCACGCCGCCATTGTTCCATAGCTGACCCGACCCGCTCGCCGGCGCCGCGCTGGGCAGGCTTGACCCGTTGCTGAGCGATGACCCGCCGGTCATCGACAACTGACCTCCACTCAGCTGGAGATTCTGGCACGCAGTCACCACGGAGAAGCCGCCGATGACCCCGATCCGCCCACCCGCGATCCAGGAACGCGTGGCGAGCGGCGAGAGGGCCGGGTCACCGTCGAGCACGAGCGAGAAGTCCCCGTTGCTCGTCCAGGTTTGCCCCTTGGAGAGCACGATCGGACGTGGCAAAGGCCAGACGGCCAGCAGGTCGCCTCCGGTTGCCGCGTCGAACAGACCTCCGAACAGGAGTGCATTCCAGTTCTGGGTGGCCGGCCCGATCGTTCCGGGTATCGTGTCCTGCGCCCGTCCGTTGAACAGCGGACTGAGCACGACTGTCCGTCGCGCGTAGGCTTGGTCGCTTGGCTCGGAGAGTGCGTTGGCTGCGAACGCGGTTCCGAATCCAAGCCAGCCGGAGAAGAAGTTTGCTG
Organism: uncultured Acetobacteraceae bacterium; assembly: GCA_964249405.1. Lineage (GTDB taxonomy): Bacteria > Pseudomonadota > Alphaproteobacteria > Acetobacterales > Acetobacteraceae > CAXTPV01. The sequence continues at coordinate 19,863 of CAXUBX010000006.1, forward strand.
TGCTCGTCATGCTCATACCGTGATAGTGGTGGTGGGATCGAGGCCGGGACCAGGGGGGAGTCCGAGGAACGCCACGAAGTCGAGACGCCACCGCGTGTAGAGCGCGCGACGATCGCGGATTTCCTCCTGGTTGTGCTTCCAGACCGACGCCGAGTCGGTGTCGAGATTGGCCGAAGCCGCGACGATCGCGTTCTCGAGCGCCGGGAGGTTCACGAGATAGTTGGTCCGGACGACCGCGATCTCGTCCGAGGACAGGTTCGCGAGCCGGTATTCGAGGGTGCCGTAGACCTGGAAGAAGCGCCAGGACTGGAAGCCCGTCTGCCCCGACCCGTACGCCGGATAGCCGCAGTATCGACGACAGGCGACGAGCTCCGGACTGGTGAGTGGGGCCTGAAGCGTGGTGTCGGACATTCGATGCTCCTACCGGGCGGGGAACATGGAAGCGTTGATGATCCCGGCGCTCACCGCCGCACCGTGGAGCACCGCGGACGGATGGATCCCGTCCGGGGACGCAGCACCGAGATCGGAGCGCCACAGACCGGTGTTGCCCGGATCCTCCAGATCGGCGTCGTCGTCGATGCAACCTGCGAAACCGCTCGCGACGGCAGACCCACGACACCACGTGTTGAACGCCTCCCTCTGCACCTCGATGGGGACTGCGCTGGCGGTCTTCGTCCCGAAACCGAGGCTCGTGCCGGAGGGGATGGCCCCGATCGACTGGCCTGCGAGTGGCGCGAAGGTGACCGTTGTCGACGACGGCACGGACGTCACGACGGTGCCGTTCGGGATCAACGACGACGCGGTGTTCTGCAGGCCCACGAGCATGCCTGCCGAGATGCCGGCGGATGAGCCGACCGACGCCGTGACGGTGGCGCCAGCCGCGCCTGCCGGGATCGCGGCGGTTGTCGCGGTCGAGGTCGACTGCAGGAACTGTCCCGCGGCGGTCGTCCAACCATCCGTGCTGTCCGTTGTGGGCGGGATCGTGAAGACCCAGACCCGGTCTCCGCTCGCGATGAGAGGGGTGCCGATCGTCTTCAGGCTCGCTTCGGTACTGGCGGCCGATTGCGGATTGCCCGACGCGTTGATGTCGTTCCGGCCGTACTCGAGCAGCACATCGGTGGCATTGATCGCGGCGGCCGCTTGCTCGACGAGTTGCAGGTTCACGCTCATCTGCAGAGCACTGGTCGAGCCGCGACAAAGCGACGCCCAGGGGACGGCTTGGCCAAGCGAGCGCTGGATGTAGCCCATGTGTCCGTTGCCGTCGGCCGCGTCTCCGGTTCCCGCGCAGATGCTGTCGCCGACCAGGAGCACGCTCGGGCTCGGCGTCGGCGTCTGTCCGAGCACGGTCCAGGGCGCGAGATAGCCTCCGCCACTGTTGCTCGGCACCGCCTGGTCGAGGACGTGGTCTCCCGGCGACGTCGTGGTACGCTGCGAGCCCTCGCCGGCGAGCCGTGTCGAGCCCGAGGACGGGCTCGGATAGTCGCCGACGAAGAAACCGGCTGCGCTCGCGGTCCAGGACCCGCGAACGAAGAATTGGGAACCAGGCGCGAGCGAGATCCCGATCGGATCGCTCTCGAAGAACCGGCGGGCCGGGAAGATCGCGACGCTTCGCTGGCCGCCCCAGGTCGCAAGATGGTTGCGGCCGGTGATCGTGAGGATCGATCCGGCCGGGATCGCCCCGGTCGTGGTGGTCGTCCCGGCCGCATTGGCGAAGGTGAAGCTTTCGGCGGTTACGTTGTTCGACGAGACGACCGGAGCGACCGATGCGACCCACGATCCCGACGGGATGAAAGTTCCTTGGACGCCCATGCCGACCGACAGCCCGTTGCCTGTGGCGCCCTGCGCGACCTGCACCTGGATCGACGACGCGCCGGACGCGACGGCGGCGTTGACGACCGCCGAGTACTGCACGGAAGGCACCGAGATCGCTGCATCTCCCGTGAAGGTCACCACGCGGTCAACCTCTCCAACGTTCGAGAAGTCCGAACCCATGTAGGAGAGCTTCAATGCCCGGAGCGGAAGATTGCTGGGCGTCGTGCAGGCCGACACGTCGAAGACGAAGCTGTCGGTTCCGTCCCAGGATCCGGACCCGATCGGACGTCCGCGCCCGCACACTGGTATCCAGTGCATCGCAGCCCCGACCGAGATTGCCGTCGGGGGGAGATAGGGAGCCGGGATGACGCCGGCCTTCGCGATGACCGGATGGAGCAGCAGAGCGGCCCCGACCCCGAGCGCCCGCCTCACTGGACATACTCCAGAGCGACCGCGGCCGAACTCAGGGTGGCCAGACAGGTGATCGCGGGAGCAGGCTTGGTGCCCGTCAACGGATAAATCCACTCGTAGCCGCCGCCATTCGGCGGCAGCGCGATCCCCGTCCCGACGACCGCGCTGCCGCCGTCCCCGCGACACCAGACCGTGTTACCGGCCGTCGTGCTCGTGTTGGTCAGGGTCGCGCGGTATCGGACACCGGTCGTGGCGGGAACAGCGACACTACTGGCGGTGCCGATCGTCGCGGCTCCGTCCACGACCGTGCCAGAGGCAACCTGCGACACGGTCAACGTGTTCGCGAGCTTGACGACGACCGTCGAAAGCCAGCCGATGATGCCGAGGCCGTTGTTGCTCATCTGGGCCGAGCTCGACGCCGATCCGTCGTTCACGTCGGTGACGCTGAACGTCGCGCCCGATGCGGGCGTGACGGTGATGGTGCCGACGCTCAGCTGATTCTCGATGGCGCTCAGCCAGCCGAGCGAGCCCGAGCCCCCGCCGGGCATCGTCGCGGCCGAGATAGGTGCGCCGTTCGCGACGTCCGCCACGGGAAATGCGTTGCCCGGGGTGACCGCGCTTCCGCCGAGGCTCAGATACACCGGCCAGGCACTTGCGATCGAGGCCGGTGCGCCCTGACTGGCGACGCCCCCGGTGCCCGACGAACATCCGAGGATGCAATCGACTTCCAGGTTACCCGATCGATCGAGCTGAAGCGGCGCAGTCTGACCTGTTGCGAGGTTTGGCGGGGTCAGGTTGTATCCGCCGTAGACCATGGTGGTTCCCTGGCCGAGCGATGGTGTCGCGGTGCACGCGGCGATCACCAGAGATCCACCGATGACGGCGATCCGTTCCATGCGCGACGACTCCAACGATGGATCTGTTGCTCGAGATCGCAGGCAGAGGGCGGCCGGTCGGCGGCCGCCCTCTCTCCGTCGCCGATCAGAGACTCTCGATCACGACGGCGCGCTTGAGATACGCGTTCGTCGAAGTCGGGATGATCGCCGTGTTCGCGGTGAGGTCGGTCGGAAGCGAGAACCCGCCGATCCAGTACCAGGACTGGGCGATCACCTGCTTCAGCCGATCGAGCGGCTCGCGCGTGACCATGCAGACACCGTCCACCATCTCGAGCAGCGACCGCTCCGCGTCGGGGACGTCCATGTGACCGGTATTCTCGAAGTCGCCCTCGATCAAGGCACCCTGACCGCAGACGATCGCCCGATGGATCATGCCGGAGCCGAGCGACATCTGCTGCGGCGCCTCCGTCGTCGGGACGAAGCGCACGCCGAGCAGCTCGATGACGCTGCCGGCCTGATACGCCTCCGACCCGTAGGCACCTCGGTAGAGATACTTGAAATCGGCGTCCCGGAACAGGCCGAGGAGCTGGGCGTCGTCGAGATAGCAGTTGTAGGAGCCGTTGATCGTGGGGACGTTGTTCGACCGAAGCGCGGCGACCGCGGACAGCACGGTCTGGATCCCGAGCGTGTCGCCCGGGATGTAGTTCGAGGCGCCATAGACGCCGCTCGGCGCCGTCAGGGCCAACGTGGTCTGCCGGTTGTTCGGGCGAAGGACGAGAGGCGCGGTTGCCGCCACCACGGGCTGCCCGGCGGTTCCGTCGGAAACGCTGACATTGGTGCTGAACGTGAGCGACCCCGAGATGCCGGAGGGTGCCGTCGACACGTTCGAGGCATCGGCCAACGCGCTGACGAGCGTGTAGACGTCGGCACCGACGGTCACGACCATTCCGGAGGTGACGCCGATCGACGCGACCTGGCCTTGCGTGGTCATGACCGTCTGGAAGCCGCGGATGTCGTCGACGTGAACGGTCGTCGCCGCCGATCCGAGCGTCGTGATGACCCGCGTGTTGCCGCCGAGATAGCCGCCGACACCACCGGGGGCGCCGCCGAACAGCGCGTTTCGGGCCAGGCGATCCAGCGACTGCATGGCCTGGATCCCGTTCGTCTTCGCGTTCGCGAGGAACTGCGAAGCGATCCCGACACCCTCGGCAACCATGTTCAGGTCGATCGTGTCGCCGTATTGGAAGATCGACAACGTATACTGCTCGACCGACCAGCTCGACGGGCTCAGCCCATTGTCGAAGTTCGTGTTCGAAGCCGGGGTCATCGGTGCCGTGACCGGGGCCTTGAGCCCCTTCCTCGTCTTGGTGATGGTCTCACCGATCCGGTTCGGGAACATCTCGCGATCGGCGATCGCCCGGAACCCGAGACGCGAGGTCAGGCCGTCCTGGAACTCGCGCGCAAGGAACCCCTGTTGGATGATCGGCTGGAGCTGGACGGGAAAGTTCTGGATGGACATGAGACTGGTCGCCTTCTGCTGTTACGGAGTCAGGGTTTGGGGACCGCGACCCGGACGAACGATTAGCCGCGTCGGCCGAGGAGGCGCGCGCGCTCGATCTGCCATTGCTCCCGCGTCAGCTGCCGGGCATCGACCGGCTCGGGTTCGGAGCGCGGCGGTGCTTTTTGCACGGCGCTTGTCGTCGCCGTGCGGCCGATCGCCCTCGCCTGATCGAACAGGTACGGTTTCGACGCGCGAAAGCTCGCGAGGGCCTCGTCCGCGCCGACCACGCCGCCATCGGCGTCGATGGTGATCGCCGCGGTATCGAGCAGGCGAAGGCCGTCGAGATCGACGATCCCGCTCTGAAGTGCCCGAAGCTGCAGCTCCGAGCGGATCAGTCGCTCATTGCTCGCCGCCTGGAGCGACGTGACGACCGCGTCGCGCTCGGCTGCCGCGGTCCTGGCCTGCTCGCGCGCTCGCGCAAGATCGCGCCGGAGCCGCTTCTCGACCTCGACCGGGTCCGA
>CAXUBX010000006.1:25043-59299 GCA_964249405.1 uncultured Acetobacteraceae bacterium
CGCGCGCTCGCGCAAGATCGCGCCGGAGCCGCTTCTCGACCTCGACCGGGTCCGACCGACGCTCCCCCGGAGGATCGCCGATGTCAGCAGTCGGTTCGACGAGGACCGACACGTCCTCGTCGTGTGCGTCATTGCTCTCAGTTCTGATCGTATCCATCGTCATCCTGCTGTTCGGCAACATCCGGAAAACCGCTTCTGACTCGAGCGGCCTCGTCGTGAGCGTTTTCGATGTCGTACGCGGCGGCAATCACCGCCGTCGCGGTTTCCCTGCTGAGGATGCCTGCGGACACCAGCGTCGACAGCGTGCTCGCCTGGGCCTGCCTGTCGGCGAAGCTCGGGGCGAACCAGTCCGGCCATCGAAGGCCGAGGCCTCTGTCGGAGAGGTCGGAGTGGCGCTCGCCGCCGATCAGCAGGCCGCCAGGCAGCACGGACGAGGCATCGCAGACCATGCGCATCAGCGAGAGCAGGGCGCCTTCGCCGTAGGAGATCCTCAGCCGGTCCGCGAGCCAGACCAGGCCCTGCGACATCAGTTCCATGGCCCGACCGCTCTGCGGTGCGCCGACGCGGTCGCCATGCGCCCGGTTGCCATGCATCGCCTCGAGCGCGATCGCGCGGAGCTCCTTGACGTGGGCCAGCACGGCGGACGCCGCGTTCCCGTTGATCTCGAGCAACTTGGCGTCGCCCTCGGGAGGAAGAACCAGCGCCGTGGAGGCGCCGCCGATCCGCGGTCCGGCCGCGACCTGGCCTCCGTCCTTCAGGACCAAGGTGGGATCTGAACCGTATTTGAGGCCACGCCCGGCCTGGCTGAGCAGGTAATCGGTCTCGATCACGGTATCGATCGCCGGCGCGAATGTACAAGCACCGTCGATGACGTCCGGCCCGGACCCCGGAAGATTCCGGATCCAGACGATCGGGACGAAGCCGAGCGCGTGCCGCACGGATCGCGCCTCGTCCGGCTCCGACTTCTCCCAGCCTTCCTCGACCGGAACGGGCCTGAACCAGATTTCGGCCTCATCGTCCCAGGTTCGTGTAAACCAGTAGCGGCGAGAGGGATCGACATCGTACCCTCTCAGCGCGAGCTCACGCCCGTCCACCTTGTAACGCTCAGTCACTCTCGTGAGGCGCCGGCGGTCGGGCTCGGCCCATTCCGGCCAGAGAAAGGCGGTCGGCATGACGTCGAAGAACGGGCGGTTCTCGACGACGCGGAAGAGGATGGCGATGGAGCCGACACTTCCGCGCGTGGCGGCCTCGAGCATCGTTTCGTTGAGCCGAAGGTCCTTGACCAGTGCCGGAAGCACCTGCCTTGTCGCGACCGCCTCGCACTGGAACGTCGGGAAGTGGCCCTCGCTGAACAGGAGAGAAACGGCATCCTCGACCACGACACGGCAAAGGCCCGTCCTCACCGAGGGGCGGCGCTCGGACAGCGGGACATACTCGCCGGCGCCGTTCCGCTCGCAGGAGAACGGATATGGCAGCGGGTCATATTGTCGTCCGTCGAGCACTGTCTCGAGCGCGAGCAGCCGGCGCGTGCGCGACGTGTAATCGGGGTCGATCGTCATCCGGGCCTGGAGTGAGAGCCAGTCCATCGGTCAACGCCCGATCGAGAAGATGGCGGGCCGGTCGGACGGACGATGATCCGGGCGACGCGCGAACATGTAGTAGCCTGTCGCATCGACGAGGTGGTCGTACCCGCCGGTCTTGTCGGGCTCGGTCGTGCCGTCCCGGTAGACAAGACGCTCGTAGGCCGAGATCGAGTGCGAGCAGCGCGGATCGACGAATGCCTGCCTCTGGCCGGATGCGGACTCGAAATGAGCGTTCACCACGTTCATGCGTTCCCGGACCGGCGGGTGATGGGGAAGGACGACGATGCCGAACCCGTGTTCCCGGAGGATGCCGATGTCGGTTCTCCCCTGCGCCGATGTCCGCCGCTGGTGGCCCGCAGGATCGGGATAGATCGTGATCGGGGAAGGACACGTTCCCAAGCCGTCAGTCCTGTAACGGCTCCTGATCTCTCGACACATCTCGTCCGTGTTGGAAGTCGGGAGCACGATCTCGTCCACCTGATGGATTGCGTCGTCGCCGTGCTGCCACACCGTCGCCGACATCGGGTTGATGTTGAAATCGAGGCCGATATGCACCGGCCGCGAAGGATCATATGCACGTGTCTTCACGCTGGCGGCTCTACTGAATGCGTAGATCACACGTCCGGAATACGTTTCGAAGCTCGCCTCGTATTCCTGACGGAACGTTCTTGGATCGAGCAGCGCCCGTGCGCTTTCGATCTCGTCGGCTGCCACGTTCCCGCCGTCGAGCGTGGTGTAGAGGAACGATCGGTAGTCGGGGCGGCCACCAGGGCGCCCCAGCTCGTGGCTTTCGTAAAGATGATCGAAGCCTTTCGGCGTTCCGATGAACAGGGCATGTCCGCGGACGACGGACAGCATCGGCCGGACGGTCTGCGGCCAGGCTTCGGACCGGCAATCCGCCCACTCGTCGCCCCCGAAGAACCAGAGCCCCGAACCCCGCAGAGCGTCGTGGCGATCAAGCCCGACGAGCCTGACACGGTGCCCAGAGCGGATGACGAGTGAGCAGTCGGTCTCGTGCGGCTCGCCGCGAAGCCAGGCCCGCGGGATCGTCGCCTTGAGGCGCTCCCACATCACCCGCTTCGCCTGCACGAAGGTCGGTGCGCCGTACCAGATCTCGTTCTCGACACCGATGCGATCTCGTACGGCGAGCCGTACGGCACGTCGCAACTCCTCGGCCATCAGGAAGCTCTTGCCGAAACGACGGCCACAGACCGCGACGCGGAAGCGGACCGGATCCTGCCAGCCCGCTTCGTAGATCCGCCTCTGCGGTCTGGTGAGAGATGCGCGGACCGAATGCATCAATCCGCGCGCCCACGCTCGATGAAGGCGGGATCGGGGTCGTCCCAGATCGCCTCCCTTGGATCGGAGCGCATGGCGCGAGGATGAGCTCCGTAGACGTCAGGCTTCACGCCCCTGAGAAGAAAGCGAAGGAGCGCACCGTCGTAGGTCTTCCTCACCGTCCGCTTGCTATCCTTCTCCACCGTGGTCTCGACGACCTCGTGTCCTTCGATCGCGACGCGACGCGCCACATCCTCCAGGTAGTCCGCCCCGTCGAGGAGCGCTTCATCCCACGCTGCCCTGAACGCCTCGTCGGCTTGGCGAAGAGCCATCATGGTTGCACGGGACAGTTTCGCTTCCCGACACGCGGCGGCGATGCTCTTCGCCATGCGAAGTGCATCCAGAAAGACGTGCCTGCCTTCGAAGTCGCTTCCGCTCTCGTGGTCGGAAGCGCTTCGGTCTGTCGTGATCAGGAGGATCGGGCGGGACCGACGCGCCGCCCTGAAGAGGTTGTCTGAGCGAGCAGCGTGGAGCCGAAGGAACCGCTCGCTTCGAGGACGCTGTCGGCTCGCTCACGAACGACTGCGAGTTCGACGCGTGCCAGCATCGAGGCGGGAAGTGAGCCGACCCTCACCAGACCTCGCCGTGCGGCCACCAGTTGGAGCCGACAGGACACGATGAAATCGCATCCCGGGAGACCGGTCGGCGCCATCTCTTCGGCATCCAGCGGCCACACGTCGGCGCGGTGTCGTGACCCGCCTGGGCGAAGAAGCGGCAATAGCGTCAGCCGGTCGCGCTGTACGCGCGCGACCACGAAAAACCGACCGTGACGGGCAACCACGTCGCCCGCATTGATCACATCACGATACGTGTGCATTGCGGTTCCCCGAAGATCAAAACGACGATCGAACATGGAACACGCCCGCCCCATCAAGAACGGGCGGAATAGACAAGAAGTCGAGGAACGCTCGCTTCAGCGCGAAGTGGTGTCTCCCGCCGCGGCGTAGTAGGAGGCGAGTATCTCGAGCAGAAGAGCGGTCTGCGCGGCAATCTTCTTCCGCCCGTTCACGTCGGAGGGGAGCAGGACGCGCGCCATGTCGGAGAAGGACAGCTCATCGATCAGCAACAGGCGAAGTCGTTGTTCCGCCTGCCGACCGAGCACCCGACCGACCGCCTGGCAACGCGCCGACGCGGCGACACGGGCAAGCATCGCCGCATGGCGGTCGGCCGCCTGCCCCGTCCGGACGCGATCCGGGTCGTCCACGCGTTCTACACCGACGAGCCAGTCCCGACGCCAGCGTGCGGCAGCATGGCGATGGTCGGGCCCGATCTCCCGGGCGGCGCTCATGGTGTCAAGTGTTCGCACCTGACGTCACTCCGCCCCCGCTCCGGCTCAGAGAAACACCGGCAGCGGATAGACCGCGCCCAAGCCGCCCGCCATCCCGTCGCAGATGGCGCCCCACGTCATCGGATGGCCGGGAGGCAGCGGCGCGGAACCGCTCACCTGCCGCTCTCCGGTCTCGTCGTTCTGCCGCGCACCGATGACGTAAGCGCGCTTGGCCAGGACGCTACGACTGACGCCGAGCACCTGCTCGGCGGCACGGAGACTGACACGACGTCGGGCAAGAAGATCGTGGAGTGCGGTGTCGAGTTCGTTGGACCACTGCACGGCCTTCGGCATCGGAAACCTCGCTGGACCATCGCGTTAGCGGATCACTAACGTGACGAAGGTTCCAAGGCCGTACAAGACTGATTACGATTACGACATGAAAAAACTTATTGTATCGTAATGGCAGACGACGCCTGCATCGTAGAGCTCCTGCCGTTCCCGATCAGCCTTGCCCAGGCACCGACCGGTCCGGGATTGCGTTCAGCTTCGCGCAACTCGCCACCATGGCGGCGATGGTCGGGGAGGTGCAGGTCTGCTCCGCCTGCGGGCGGCATTTCGCGACCATCTCCTCCATGTCACTCAACAGCACGTCGCGCCCGATGTTCAGCTCGCCGGAGTTGTGCTCGAGAACCGGCGGGGACTCGTTATCATATTGCATCGAACCGGATAGCTGGGTGAGCTGGTTGTCGGTCGTATTCATGTCGTCGAGCGCGGAGGCGCAGCCGGTGTTCGGGTCGGCATTGGAGGACCGGAGGACCGCCATGATCGCGGCGACCTCCTTCTGAAGGTGCTTGGCATGGGAAAGATTGTCCGCCCTGGCGTTCAGGCCCAGGAGAGCTGCGACGATGCCCCCGAAGCCAAGACGCAACGCACTCCGCTTCAGCCTCGCCATCTCGCAACTCCGAGCTGCACCAGCCGGTTGTCGCGTCAACCACGCGCGTCGTCTAGTCGGGAATCGAACCCGGACTCCGGCGACGTGGTGTCGGACTGCGACGCGCCGACGACAAGACGCTGGACCATGGACGCCAGCCGCACGCGCGGCGCCGGCAGGTCTCGATGATGCGCCCCGAACACCTCGCGCGTGAGGAAATGCCCGGTCAGCGCGAGCCCCTGAGACCACTCCGGAGGGGCCGTCTCCCGCTCGGTCGATGGCTCGGCGAGGAACGCTGGAAGCCGTAGCAGCCTCTCCGTCCAGCCTCGTGCCGCTTCCGCCGTCACCGCCCGGCCGGTCCGGGGCGAGACGAAGAGGAGGCCCTCGCGCGCGCCGCTCACCGCGCAGCGGTCGAGCGAGAGGCCGAAACCAAGCTCCGCGAGCAATCCGACCTCCCAGCGCACGAGGAGCGGCACCGAGGAGACGGAGACGTCGCCCAGTCGAGCCAGGAGGAGGAGGAGCTCCGCATACAGGTCCGGGCAGATGCTCCGTTCGGGCAGCGCATCACGAGCGACCGCACAAGCAGAGGTCAGCACGGCGAGATCGACTGGCCGGTCGGAGAGACCGGCATGAGGGCTACCAACGGCTTCGCCGGTGAAAGTCCCGAGCTGCTCGGCGAGGCGAGCCCGCCAGCGCACCCGAAGGACGTTTCCGGTCTCCCAAGCGGCGCGAAACCGGCGCGACATCCCGCCCCGAACCAGGCCCCGATGAAGCCCATGGGCCTCGGTAAGGACCGAAGCCACCGCATCTCCCTCACCCAGCGGAGAGGCCCCGAGCACGATGCCGGTCGCCTCCCACTCGATCACGGGACAGTCCGAGCGTCAGGCGGGAGCCGACGGCTCGAGCCCGGCGGCAGCGGCGACCTCCGCCGCGAAGTCGCCCGCCTCTCTCTCGACCCCTTCGCCGAGCTGGAAACGCTCGAAGCCCACGAGCCTGGCGCCAGCCTTCGCCACGACCGCCCGAACGCGACTCTCGCCGTCATGAACCCAGACCTGCTCGAGGAGGACGACCTCCTCGTAGTATTTCCGGACCCGCCCCTCGACCATCTTCTCGACGATCGCATCCGACTTTCCGGAGGCACGCGCCTGCTCGGCCAGTACCGCGCGCTCGCGCTCGAGCGCCGACGGGTCGACCGAGTTGATGTCGAGGCTCTCGGGCCTGGTCGCAGCCACGTGCATGCCGACCTGTCGGCCGAGCAGCTCCAGCGCGTCGATCTCGCTGTCCGGCCCCTCGACCGCGACCAGGACGCCGATCCTGCCGAGACCGGGCCTGAGCGCCTGGTGGACGTAGCTCGCGACCGCACCCGAGCTGACCACGAAGCGCTTCGCCCGGCGGACCGTCATGTTCTCGCCGATGGTCGCGATCAGGTGGGTGAGTTCCTCAGCGACGGATCGCCCGCTCCCGGGATACGCGGTCGCCAGAAGGGCCGCCACGTCGTCGCCCTGGTCAAGCACCAGCTCCGCCGAGGTCTTGACGAAAGACTGGAACTGCTCGTTGCGCGCGACGAAATCGGTCTCGGCGTTCACCTCGATCATGGCCGATGCGCGCGGCCCCGAGGCGATGCCGACCAGACCCTCAGCGGCCGCGCGTCCCGACTTCTTGGCTGCCGCGGCGAGACCCTTCGTGCGCAACCAGTCGACGGCAGCCTCCAGGTCGCCGCCGGTTTCGCCCAGCGCGCGCTTGCAATCCATCATGCCGGCGCCGGTCTTGTCACGCAGGTCCTTCACGAGAGCAGCCGAGATCACGGCCATGACACGTTCTCCAAGATTGGGCTCCAAAGGAGCGGGGCGCGCGACCGATCGGTTCGCACGCCCCGCTGCCCTGAACCGCTTCGTCTAGCGGCGGGAAACGACGCCTTGCTATGCGGCCGCCCCTTCCCGCTCCAGCGCCGTGACCTCGGCCGCATCCGGGGCCTCGGAGGCGCCGATGTCCTGCCCGGATGCGGCGAGCTCGGCCGAGATCCCGTCGAGTACCGCGCTTGAGACAAGGTCGCAGTACATCGCGATCGCGCGGATCGCGTCGTCGTTGCCCGGGATCGGGTAGGTCACGCCCTGAGGATCCGAGTTGCTGTCCAGCACCGCGATGACCGGGATGTTGAGCTTGCTCGCTTCCTCGATCGCCAGCTTCTCCTTGTTCGTATCGATCACGAACAGGATGTCCGGGAGACCTCCCATTTCCTTGATGCCGCCCAGCGAGCGTTCGAGCTTCTCGCGGTCGCGCGTGATCTCGAGCACTTCCTTCTTCGTCAGCCCCTGCGTGTCACCGCCCAGCATGTCGTCGATCTGACGGAGGCGCTTGATCGAGCCCGTGATCGTCTTCCAGTTGGTCAACATGCCGCCGAGCCAGCGATGGTTGACGTAGTACTGGCCGCAGCGGCGAGCGGCCTCCGCGACATGCTCGGCCGCCGCCCGCTTGGTCCCGACGAACAGGACGCGGCCACCGGCCGCCGTAGTGTCGCGCACAGCACGGAGCGCGCGATCCAGCATCGGCACGGTCTGCTGCAGGTCGATGATGTGGACCTGGTTGCGAACCCCGAACAGGTAGGGCTCCATACGAGGGTTCCAGCGGCGGGTGTGGTGGCCGAAATGGACACCGGCTTCCAGGAGCTGGCGGAGAGTGAAGTCGGGCATCGCCATGGGCGTGGTCTTCCGTCGTGTCGGTTGAGCCTCCGCGGACCCGAAGCGGTCCGGGGAGGACCGCACCGATCTGAGGCGCCCGCGTGCGAATTACCCAGGCGTCGCCCAGGCGCGCGCCATATCGCCCATCCGGGCCGGGGACGCAAGAACCAGCCCGCGTCACCCCTCCTCGACGCGGGCGACCCCGGGAAGCGACTTCAGAGCCTGAGCGAGCACGGGCGTGACCTTGTAGGAATCGGCCAACCGGATCTCGACCGGGCGGGATGGCGCGGCGGGTCGTCCGGGCAACAGCACGATCTTCCCCCGGCCTCGCCCGGCCCGGTTCAACACGTCCCGGATCAGCCCGAGCGTCGCCTGCTCGGCCACCCAGACCCGCATCGTCGACCCGTCGGCCTCGGCCGCGACCTGTTCGAGATCGACCACATCGACCGCGGTCACGCGAAGCGCCTCGCCTTCGCGCTTCAGATCGACCGTCGCAAGAATGGCCTGCCCGGCCCGAAGCAGGTCCCGACGACGCGAGAGCACCTCGGAGAACAGGGTGATCTCGGTCATGCCGACGGCGTCCGACAGCCTCAGCCACGCCATCTTGCCGCCCGTCCGGGTCGGCCGTTCCTTCCGGTCGACCACGCAGCCGGCGACCCGCACCCGCGCCTGGCCCTCCTCCATCGCCCGCTCAAGGTCACCCGTGCCGCGGATCTGCAGCCGGTTCAGCAGCGTCCGGTAGGCGTCGAGCGGGTGCGCGGTCAGGTGAAATCCGATCGCTTCCGCCTCGAAGCCTAGGCGTTCCATGTCGGGCCAGTCGGCCTGCTCGGGCAGCCGGATGGCCCGGTCCTCTCCGCCACCCTCGAACAACCCCGCCTGCCCGCTGCTTGCCGCCTCGCGATTGGCCTGGGCACGCTTCAGCACCGTGTCGATACCGGCGAGCATCCGTGCCCGGTTCGCTTCCAGCGTGTCGAAGGCGCCGGCACGAACGAGGTTCTCCAGCTGCATCCGGTTGAGCGAGGCCGCGTCGACCCGCGCCGCGAAATCCGCCACGTCCCGGAACGGCTCGCCGCCGCGCGACGCGCAGAGCGCCGCCATCGCGCTCATCCCGACCTTCTTGACTGCCGCCAGGGCATAGCGGATTGCCGCTTGTCCGTCCCGTCCGACCTCCACGCGGAAATCGGCACCCGACCGATTGATGTCAGGCGGCAGCAGGGCGATCCCGAGCCGACCGACCTCCTGCTTGAGGGCCGCGAGCTTGTCGGAGGTGTTGATCGCGAGCGACATGCAGGCGGCGAGAAACGCCGTCGGGTGGTTCGCCTTCAGATAGGCGGTCTGATACGACACCAGCGCGTAAGCCGCCGCGTGGCTCTTATTGAAGCCGTAGTCGGCGAACTTCGCCATCAGCTCGAAGACCTCGACCGCCTTCGCCCGCTCGATGCCGCGGGCCATCGCACCCTCGGTGAAGATCGCCCGCTGCTTGTCCATCTCGGCGCGGATCTTCTTGCCCATCGCCCGGCGGAGGAGGTCGGCGCCGCCGAGACTGTATCCTGCCATCACCTGGGCGATCTGCATCACCTGTTCCTGGTAGACCATGATGCCGTAGGTCTCTTCGAGAATCACGCCGGTATCCTCGTGCGGCGCCGTCCAGGCGGCACCATGCTTCCTGGAGCAGTATTCCGGGATGTTCGCCATCGGACCCGGACGATACAGGGCGACCGCGGCGATCAGATCCTCGAGACGGTCCGGCCGCATCTGCCGGAGGACGTCGCGCATCCCGGCTCCCTCGAACTGGAACACGCCGGCCGTGTCGCCTCGCGCCAGCATGGCGAAGGTCGCCTGGTCGTCAAGCGGGATCCGGTCGATGTCGATCGTCACGCCGGTTTCCTTGAGAAATCCGACGGCACGCTGCAGGATCGTCAGCGTGGTCAGGCCGAGGAAGTCGAACTTCACCAGCCCGGCCTGCTCGACGAACTTCATGTTGAACTGCGTCACGAGCGCGCTCGTCTTCGGGTCACGGGTGAGCGGCACAAGCTCGCCGAGCGGCCGATCGCCGATCACCACCCCCGCCGCGTGCGTGCTGGCGTGTCGATAGAGACCCTCGATCTGCTGAGCGATCTCCAGCATGCGCCGCACGCCCTCGTCCTCCTCGCGCATCGCGCGCAGGCGCTCCTCTCCCTTGATCGCCTGCGCGAGCGTCACCGGCTTCGCCGGATTGTTCGGGATCAGCTCCACGACCTTGTTGACGAGGCCGAAAGGAAGCTGGAGCACGCGGCCGACATCCCGGACAGCGGCGCGCGCCTGCAGCTTCCCGAAGGTGATGATCTGGGCCACGCGATCGCTGCCGTATTCGCGCCGGACGTACTCGATCACCTCGTCGCGTCGGTCCTGACAGAAATCAATGTCGAAGTCCGGCATCGAGACACGTTCGGGGTTGAGGAAGCGCTCGAACAGGAGGCCGAACGGGATCGGATCGATGTCCGTGATGGTGAGTGCCCAGGCGGCAACCGACCCGGCGCCGGATCCGCGTCCGGGCCCGACCGGGATGTCCTGCGACTTGGCCCACTGGATGAAGTCGGCAACGATCAGGAAATAGCCCGAGAAGCCCATCGCCTCGATCACGCCGAGTTCGTAGTCGAGGCGCTGTCGGTAGCGTCCGCGGCTTTCCGGGTCGGCGCGTCGCCCGTCCATCCGTCGCGTCAGCCCGTCGATCGCCATGCCGCGCAAAGTCTCGGCCTCGGTCGCCCCGGGCGACACTTTGGGGCAGACCGGAAGCAGGGGCTTCCGGCCTTCGACCATGACCGAGCAACGACGGGCGATCGCGAGCGTGTTGTCGCAGGCGTCGGGCAAGTCCGCAAAACGCTCGCGCATCGAGCGCGCGTCCTTGAACCAGTGCTCCCGGGTGATCGAGACGCGGTCCGGATCGGACATCACCCGGGCCTGCGCGATGCAGAGCAAAGCGTCGTGCGCCTCGTGCATGGCGGGCGTGGAGAAGAAACACTCGTTGGTCGCGACGAGGGGAACGGCCTCGGCATCGGCGAGCGCGATGAGCCCCGGTTCGACCGCCTCCTCGAGGGCGGTTCCATGCCGCTGTATCTCGACCGCGATCCGGTCCCCGAGCCCTTCCTTGAGAGCGGCGAGCGTTCGCCGCGCCACCGCGTCCTGTCCGTTCGCGAGCGCCTGCCCGAGCGGCCCCCTGGCGCCTCCGGTGAGCAGGTACAGGCCATCCGAGCGTGCCAGCAGCGTCGCCAGACTGAGGGCGTGGTCCGGCGGTAGAGACTCGAGAAAGCCTGCGGTCGAAAGCCGTTGAAGATTGGCGAGACCGACAGCGTTCATCGCAAGCAGGACCACGGGGTCGGAACCCGCCGCACCCTCGCTTCCACCCGATGCGACCGGCCGTTCAAGACCGATCTGGCACCCGATGATCGGCTGGACGCCGCTTCTCGCGCAGTAGTCGGAGAACTCGAGGGCTCCGAACAGGTTGCCGGTATCCGTGATGGCGACCGCCGGCATCCCGGCCGCTTTCGCGAGACCCGCGAGTTCGCCGACCTGGATGGCTCCCTCGCTCAGCGAGTAGGCGGAATGGACCCGGAGATGTACGAAGTCGGCATGGGGCATGGCGGAGGATAGATCCTCGCTTACGGTCCTGTCAGGCCTGTTTCTCCCGGGGGATCAGCCGCATCACCCGGAAGACGCCGTAAAGCAGCTTGCCGTTCACGCTGACCAGCATCATCGCGCCGAGACCGACGAAGCTCGCGACCTGCCGGATCAGAATCGCACGCTTATAGGGAAAGGTAATGCCGATCCAGGCATAGAAGACACTCATGCAGAGATAGTATGCGGCCCAGGTCGCGGTCAACAAGCTGAAGAAGCGGTTGGCATGAGGGAAGTCGATCGCGTCGGCTCCGGATTTCTGGACCACGAGCTCCTCGATGATCGAGGTTCCGCGCGCGCCGAGCGCAAAGGCGATCCCGACCACCGCCGTGCTGACGGCCCCCTCGTATTTCAACATGAACGGCGTCTTCGACACGAGGTCGATCGAGCCGAAGACGATGGCAAGCGCGGTCGTCAACACGTAGAGACGGGGAAAGCCGATCCGCTGACGACGGCGGCGCCAGATGTCGGCCACGACGAAGACGAGCGTGCCGGCGATCGCGGCCTTGATCCCCACGAGCCACATCAGCGCGTAGAAGACGAGGATGCCGCCGAAATCGTAGGCTCCGGTCCGGAGCAACGAGGCGGCACCGCGGAGGAGTCCCTTCACGGCACGTCCACCAGACGTCCGTCCCGGAGCGTGACGACACGATCCATGCGCCGGGCAAGATCACGGTTGTGCGTCGCGATCAGCGCCGCGACACCGAGCTCGCGAGAGACGCGCAGCAGCTCATCGAACACCACATCCGAAGTACCGGTGTCGAGATTGCCTGTCGGCTCGTCTGCGAGAAGCACGGAGGGAGCGTTCGCGAGCGCGCGCGCGATCGCCACGCGCTGCTTCTCCCCACCCGAAAGCCGGCCCGGCAGATGCGTCTCGCGGGCGGACAGGCCGAAGGCCGCGAGCAAGGCACGGGCGCGCAGGATCGATGCCGAGCGACGCGTGCCCGCGATCATCTGGGGCAGGATCACGTTCTCGACCGCCGTGAACTCCGCAAGAAGCTGCGGGGACTGGTAGACGAAACCGATCTCGGAGCGACGGATCGTCGTCCGCCCCGCATCCGACAACGTCCCGGCTTCGCGACCCTTGACCAGGACAGAGCCGGCGTCGGGTGTTTCGAGCAGACCGGCCAGGTGAAGCAGCGTCGACTTTCCGGTCCCGGAGGGCGCCACCAAAGCCACCAGTTCGCCTGGCACGAGATCCAGATCCGCACCTTTCAACACCCTGAGAACGGCTTCGCCGGAACGATATCGTCGCTCCACGCCGCGGAGCTGCAACGCAGGCTCACTCATGACGCAGCGCCTCGACCGGGTCGGTCCGGGCGGCACGCCAACTCGGATAAAGTGTGGCGAGCAGCGAAAGCACCAGCGTCATCAGGATTACCTTGATGACCTCGCCCCATTCGAGCTTCGCCGGGAGATGCTCGAGATAGTAGACCTCCGGGTTGAACAGGTCGGTCCCCGTCACGGACTGCAGCCAGAGCCGGAGCCGGTCGATGTTGAGGCAGAAGACGATCCCGAGCACCGTCCCGATCAGCGTACCCGTGAAACCAACGGACGCCCCGCACATCAGGAAGATCCGCAACACCGCGCCCCGTCCCGCCCCGATCGTCCGGAGGACGGCGATGTCGCGCGTCTTGTCCTTGACCATCATGATCAGGCTGGACACGACGTTGAACGCAGCGACCAGGATGATCAGCGTCAGGATCAGGAACATCACGTTCTGCTCGACGGTCACCGCGCCGAAGAAGCTGTTGTTGCTTTGCGTCCAGTCGACGACCCTGACGTCATCGCGAGCGAGCGCGTTGGTGATCCGCCGCGTCACGGGGGCGATCCGCTCCGGATCAACGGCATTGACCTCGATCTCCGAGACGGAAGCCGGGTCGTCCATGCCGAAATACACCTGCGCCGCATGGAGCGGCAGGAACACGTAGCTGGCGTCGTAGTCGTTGACGCCGGCCTGGAAGATCGCGACGACGCGATACGCCCGGATCCGCGGAACCGTCCCGAACGCCGTCGCCGCGCCCTGGGGTGAGATCAGGGTCAGCCTGCTCCCGACCGTGAGCCCGGTCCGCTGTGCCAGCGTCAACCCGATCGCGATCGCGTCGTCGCCCTTGAAGTCGTCGAGCGTTCCGTCGCGGATATTCTCCGCGACTTCCTTGAACCGCTCGAGACCGGACTGCGAGATGCCGCGCACGATGCCGCCTCCCGAATACGGACCCGACGACAACAGGACCTGGCCCTGCACCACCGGTGCGGCCGACACGACGCCCGGCACCCGACCGATGCGGGATGCGAGATCCTGGTAGTCCGTGATCGAGGAGGATTGGCCGAACACCCCGAGGTCGCCGTTGAACCCGAGGATCCGAGAGAGGAGATCCGCCTTGAACCCGTTCATAACCGACATCACGATGATCAGCGTCGCGACCCCGAGCGCGATGCCGACGAGCGAGAAGATCGCGATCACCGAAACGAAACGCTCGCCGCGCCTCGCGCGGAGGTAACGCGCGGCGACTGCTCGTTCGAACGGACCGAACATCAGGCTTCCCGTTTGCTCACGGCGACAGGCGCGCGAGGACGCCTTCCACGGAGACCTCTTCGCGCTCGCCCGTGCAGCGCCGCTTGAGTTCGACGCGGCCGGTCGCGGCGCCACGAGGCCCGACGATCACCTGCCAGGGATGGCCCATCAGGTCGGCGTCGGCGAACTTCACACCGGCCCGCTCGTCCCGGTCGTCGAGCAGCACGTCGCGACCGAGCGCGTCATGCAGCCGTTCTGCAACCGCGTCGCAAGCGGGATCCCCGGATTTCAGATTGAGGATGGCCGCCCGGAACGGGGCGACCGCGTCCGGCCAGATGATGCCGGCATCATCGGAGCTCGCCTCGACGATGGCGCCCACCAGGCGAGACACGCCGATGCCATAGGACCCCATCTCCGGAAAGATCCTGTCCCCGTCCGGACCGGAGATGCTCACGTTCATGGCACGCGTGTATTTCGCGCCGAAATAGAAGATCTGTCCGACCTCGATCCCGCGGCCTTCGCGCTTCCGGTCCCCCGGCACGCGGTCCCAGGCAGCCTCGTCGTGCTTCTCTTCGGTCGCCGCGTAGGTTGTCGTGGCGGTCTCGTAGAACCGTGCGAGATCGGCCTCGCTCGCGTAGTCGAACTCCGAACTGACCCAGTCGATCGTGTCGAAGTCGGCATCGTAGAAGACCCGGCTTTCGCCCGTCGGCGCGAGCACGATGAACTCGTGGCTGAGATCGCCACCGATTGGTCCGGTGGCTGCCGACATCGGGATCGCGCGGATGCCGAGACGTTGGAAGGTTCGCACGTAGGCGAGCATCATCCGACGGTAGCTGTTGACCGCGCCCGCATAGTCGAGATCGAAGGAATATGCGTCCTTCATCAGGAACTCGCGCCCCCGAAGCACTCCGAATCGCGGCCGCAGCTCGTCCCGGAACTTCCATTGGATGTGGAACAACATCTGCGGGACATCGCGATAGGAATGAGCGGCGCCGGCGAAGATGTCGGTGACCATCTCCTCGTTCGTCGGCCCGTAGAGGAGTTCGCGATCCTGGCGGTCGCGGACGCGTAGCATCTCCTCTCCATAGTCGTCGTAGCGCCCCGATCGCCGCCACAGATCCGCCGGTTGCAGGGTGGGCATCAGCAGCTCGTGCGCGCCAGCACGCTCCTGCTCGTCACGCACGATGTCCGTGATGTTCCTGAGCACCCGGAGGCCGGCAGGGAGCCACGCGTAGATGCCTGCTGCCATCTGACGCACCAGCCCGGCCCGGAGCATCAGGCGATGCGACGCGATCTGCGCCTCGGCCGGCGTCTCCTTCAACGTCGGGAAAAAGCTCCTGGACAGTCGCATCGCGCGCGGTTCCCGCTCTGGCTTCGGCCCGCAGCTTGTGTGGGATCGCCCGCCGAACCGCAAGGGCAGCGCCCCGCCCGAGATCTCTCGATACAACCGGGCGATCGGAGACGAGAAGCCCGTTTTGTGCGACGCACAAGTAACGGGAATCGATCGACTCACTTCTTGAAAAGAACCAGAAAGGGGGTGACAGGTCGTTGCCAAGAAGATAGTAGAAAAAGGCCCGCGCTTCCCAACGGAGCGCAGGCCAAGTTTAGGGAGGAACCGCCAGTCACACGGCAGGACGAGGAAGATCCTCGTCCTGCCGGTGATGGTGCCTTTGGATCGGGCGCATCGTCCATCAAAAACAAGCCCGTCCGACGCGAAAAAACGGGCAGAATTGCCCTATTGCCTATGTGCTTGACACACACTCGGAGCAACTGCCTTTCAATCGAGCATCTGATCTCAAACTCTCAGCAGATGCACGTCGACGAGAGGTCGCTTCTGCATCCGTCGGCTCAGCGCTCGCCGCAGGGCTGTCTTGGCCGCTTCCGAGAGGGCGGCGTCATCCCGACGTAGCGCGCTTGGCAGATCCTCGATCGCGATCGCGAGGTCCGCCTCCACGAGACCGTGCTCCGGGTCGCCGGCATCGAGCAGCCCTGGCGCCGTGACCCTCGGTCGGCCCCGAAGGCGGCCATCCGCGCCGACCGCAACGCTGGCGAGAACGATCCCGTTGAACAGCATGCGTTTGCGCGCGGCCAGAACGCCGCCGGACAGCGGCACGATCCTGTTCGCGTCGAGCGCCAGACGTCCGACCGGTGCCTGATCGACGATCTCGGTCGCTCCGGGGCGAAGCTGAAGGATATCGCCGTCCTCGAGCATGATCGGCTCCGCCCCCAGTTCACGCGCCAGTGCGGCATGAGCGGCAAGGTGCCGCCACTCGCCGTGCACCGGCACCGCGTAGCGAGGACGCACAAGGTCATAGAGGCGCTTCAACTCCAGGCGTCCCGGGTGGCCCGAGACATGGATCGGCGCGTCCTCGTCCGTCACCACCCGCACGCCACGGCGCACCAAGCTGTCCTGCACGAGCCCGACTGCCCGCTCGTTCCCGGGGATCATCCGGCTCGAAAACAGCACCGTGTCCCCCTCGCCGAGCGACACGTTCGGGTGGGTGTCGGCGGCGATCCTCGCGAGCGCGGAGCGAGGCTCACCCTGGCTGCCGGTCACCAGGATGAGGAGATTGTCGTCAGGGATGCTTCCCGCCTCGCTCTCGGGCACGAATTCCGGGATCTCCGAGAGATAGCCGACCTCGCGTGCCGCTGCGTCCAGGTTGCGAAGACTTCGACCGACGAGGCACGGTGAGCGGTCCGCCGCGAGACCCGCGAGCGCCACGCTTTCCACCCGTGCCACGTTGCTCGCGAAGCAGGTCACCGCCACCCTGCCGGTGCGGATCGAGCCGACCACCTCGCGAAGGCCACGTCGGACGCTGGCCTCCGAGCCGGAACGTCCTTCGACGAGAGCATTGGTGCTGTCGCACACCATCGCCAGCACGCCCTCGCGGCCGAAGGCCGCGAACCCCTCCTCGTCGGTCGGCGGTCCCACCAGGGGTTCGGGATCGAGCTTCCAATCGCCGGTGTGGAGGATGTTTCCGTACGGTGTCCGGATCGCGAGGGCCTGCGCCTCCGGCGTGGAGTGCGCCACGCGGAGGAACTGCAGCCGGAAGGAACCGAGCTCCAGCGTGCCGCCAAGCGGCACGATCTTCGGCTTGACCTCGCCACTCAACCCGGCCTCGCCAAGCTTCCGGCGCAAGATCAGGCCGGCAAAGGGCGAGGCGTAAACCGGGCAGCGCAGCCGCGGCCAGAGATGCGCGACGGCGCCGATATGGTCTTCATGGGCGTGCGTGATCACCAGTCCGAGGATCCGCTCGGCCTGCTCGACCAGGAAGCCCGGATCCGGCAACAGGATCTCGGCTTCCGGCGTCTCGTTTCCGCCGAAGCCGATCCCGCAATCGACGAGGAGCCAGCGCCCGTCGCACCGGTAGGCGTTGAGATTCATGCCGATCTCACCAGTCCCGCCGAGCGGCAGGAAGGCGAGATCGCCCGTGTTCGAGCTCATCGGTGGGGGAATGCTCCGGTTGCGGCATCAGCCGCGATGAAAAGCGTCAATCGGCGTCCGCGCTGCGCGGCCTGTCGGCATTCAATCTGGGAACGGGATTGCGGACCGCCAACATCCGAAAGCCTTCCAGCGTCAGATCCGGATCGCTTCGCTCGATGGCGCGCGACCCCTCCGCGAACAGCGGGGCGAGGCCGCCCGTCGCGATGACCTTGACAGGACCCGCCCCGAGCTCGTCCGCGATCCGCCGGCAGAGCTCGTCGATCATCCCGACATAGCCCCAGTAGACCCCGGACTGCATCGCCTCGACCGTGCTCGTCCCGATCGTCACCTGCGGGCGCCCGATGCCGATCCGCGGCAGGCGAGCGGCATTCTGGTGAAGAGCCTCGAGAGAGAGGTTGATGCCCGGCGCGATGGCGCCGCCCACGAAGGCGCCCTGCCCGTCCACGACGTCGAAATTCGTCGCGGTCCCGAAATCGACCACGACCAGGGGCCCACCATAGAGCGAATGGGCCGCGAGCGCGTTGGCCAGCCGGTCAGCTCCCACCTCCTCCGGCCGCTTCAGCCTGACCTCGACACCCCAGTCGAGGCCGGTCCGTGCCACCAGAGGCTCGACCGAGAACCATTGCCGGCAGAGGCGTCGCAGGTGGTAGAGCGCCGCCGGCACCACCGTGCCGAGTACCGCGCCGGAGACGTCCTCCATGCGGATCCCGGCCCTGCCGAGCAGGACCGAAAGCCAGACCCCGTAGTCGTCGGAGGTGCGCTGCGCGTCGGTGGCGATCCGCCAATTGCCTCGCCAGCGCGCTCCGTCATGCACGGCGAACACGACGTTCGTATTGCCGGCATCGATCACCAGCAGCATCAGGCGTTCTCCCGGACCCCGAGCAGCACGGTTCCCGTCGAGATCCGCTCGAGGCCCGAGGAGGTGTCGAGCAGCAGCGCCCCGTCCGCGCCGAGCCCGGCGAAGCGCCCGGACCGGGTGATCCCGCCGCCCTCGACCGAGAGGATGGTTCCTGGCGGATGGGCGCGCGCCAGCCACTCGGCCCGGATCGGCGCGAAGCCGTCGCGCTGCCCGAGGCCGAACCAGTGATCAAGACGCTGAAGAAGAACCCTGGCGACGGGTTCGGGCATCGCCTCGATGCCACCGGCCTCGGCCAGACAGCGGGCACCCGGTAGATCGGGCTTCTGACGAAGGTTCGCGCCGAACCCGATCACCAGCCAGTCTGTGCCGCTCGCCGGCGCCGCCATTCCGGTCTCGACCAGGATCCCGGCGACCTTGCCAGGCGGATCGAGGCCGCCGGCCAGCAGGACGTCGTTGGGCCATTTCAGGACCAGGCGCCAACCGGCGCTGACCGATCGGGACAGGGCATCGGCCAACGCCAGAGCGGCGGCGAACACCGCGAGCCGCCCGGTTTCGACCGGGTGCTGCGGCCGGAGCAGCACCGAGAAGGCGAGATTTCCTTCGGCCGGCTCTCGCCAGACGCGTCCGCGACTGCCTCGGGCGGCGTCCTGTCGGCGCGCCAGCAACCCGAGGCGACCCGGTTCGCCGCGCGACGCCCGGTCGATCAGGGCGTCGTTGGTTGAGCCGATCCGGTCGACAACCTCGAAACGCCAAGGCGCTCTCGAGGCGTTTGTCACCCGCCGAGCACGCGGGTCGCAGCCGCGGCGGCCGCGAGCGCCGGCGCGGCGAACAGGACAAACAACGACGTAAAGCCGGCCGACGCGGCGGACACCACCGTCAGCGGCCACTCCGGCCGATCGAAACGCTCGCCTTCGGCGTCGAACCACATGACCTTGACGACCCGGAGATAGTAGGCGGCGCCGATCGCGCTCGTCACGATGCCGACTGCGACCAGGGTCCAGAGTCCAGCCTGAATCGCGGCGAGGAACACCGCGAGCTTGCCGAAGAACCCGGCGAACGGCGGCACCCCGGCCATCGAGAACATGAAGATCGCGAAGGTGATCGCGAGCGCGGGATCGGTCCGGCCGAGTCCGCCAAGATCGGCGATCCGCTCGACGGCGACGCCCCGACGCCGCATCGCCATCACGCAGCCGAACGTGCCCGCGTTCATGAAGATGTAGGTCAGCAGATAGATCAGGACCCCGCGCAAGCCCGCCGACGACCCGGCCGCAAGCCCGATGGCCGCATAGCCCATGTGTCCGATCGAGGAATACGCGAGGAGACGCTTGATGCTGGTCTGCCCGATCGCTGCCAGCGAGCCAACGCCCATCGAGACGATGGCGATGATCTCGATCAGCAGACGCCAGTCCGCGACCAGGTGCCCGAACGGCACCATCATGATCCGGATCAGCGCCGCGAAGGGCGCCACTTTCGGCGCCGTGCTCATGAACGCGGTGACCGCGCTCGGCGCCCCTTCGTAGACGTCCGGCGTCCACATGTGGAACGGCGCGATGGACAGCTTGAAGGCGAGCCCGACCAGGACGAACACGAGCCCGACCAGCAGGCCCGGGTGCACCGGCCCGGCCAGCGCGCGACCAAGCGTGCCGAGCTGCATCGATCCGCCGAACCCGTAGACGAGCGAGATGCCGTAGAGCAGCAGTCCCGAGGCTAGCGCGCCCAGCACGAAATACTTGAGCCCCGCTTCCGACGACCGGACCTGGTCGCGCGAGAAGGCGCAGAGGACGTAGACCGGGAAGCTCTGCAGCTCGAGGCCGAGATAGACCGTCATCAGGCTCCCGGCGGAGGCCATGATCATCATGCCCGTCGTCGAGAACATCAGCAGGATCGGGAATTCGAAGCGGGACACCCGCTCGCGGCCCGTGTAGTCGAGCGACAGCAAGGTCGTCAGCGCGGCCGCCGACAGCACCAGGATCTTGCAGAATCGGGCGAACCCGTCGTCGACATAGGTTCCGGCAAAGGCGAGGCCGTTCCGGTCGAAAGCGACCAGGATGCCGGCCACGACGAACGAGAGGACCGCGAGGCCGGTGCAGAACACCGTCCCTTCTCCCTTCGGGCGCATCACCCCGACGAGGAGCCCGAGCATCCCGAGAAGCGCCAGCGCCAGTTCCGGCCAGGCGAACGTCCAGTTCACGATCAGGTTCCCACCAGCAGCAGCGTCGACAGCAGCACCACGAGCCCGATCAGCATGGTGAATGCGTAGACGGCGATCGATCCGGTCTGGATCCGGACCACCTGGGACGAGCCGCCGACCGTGGCCCGCGCCAACCCATCCGAAACGGCATCGATGATGCCGCGATCACCCACCCGCCAGAGCACGCCCGCCAGGACCCGGAATGGCTGCACGAAGATCCGGTCGTAGAGCGCGTCGAAATACCAGCTATGGAGCAGCAGGCGGTGAACCGGTCCGAACGAGGCGACGAGCCGGGCCGGGATCGACGGCGAGACAAGGTAGAAGAACGCCGCCAGGAGCAAGCCCGCGACCGCGAGCGCGCTCGGCAGGATCGAGATCAGCCGCGTGGCCCGGTCGGACTGATGGGAGAGCACGATCGCGCCGTTCCAGAACCGCTGCGCGCCGTCGCCGACGAAATCCGTATGCAGCAGAACTCCGGCGAACACCGCTCCGAGCGAGAGCAGGCCCAGTGGCACGAGCATGTCGAACGGGCTCTCGTGCACATGGTGCGCGGCATCGCTGCTCACGTTGGAGCGCCCGTGAAAGGCAAGGAACAGCAGGCGAAAGGTGTAGAAGGCCGTCAGACCGACAGTCACGGTTCCAAGCACCCAACCATAGAACCCGACCCCCGTGCCGGCACTCCAGGCGGCATTCAGGATCGCGTCCTTCGACCAGAAGCCGGCGAACGGCGGGATGCCGGCCAGCGCGAGCGCGCCGCACCAGAACGCCACGTAAGTGACTGGAAGACGCCGCCAGAGCGCACCCATGCGGAACAGGCTCTGCTCGCCCGAGAGCGCATGGATGACGGAGCCGGCCGACAGGAACAGCAGCGACTTGAAGAAGGCATGCGTGAAGAGGTGGAAGATCCCCGCGTTGTAGGCGCCGACGCCGCAGCCGAGGAACATGTAGCCCAGCTGCGAGCAGGTCGACCAGGCGATCACGCGCTTGATGTCCGTCTGCACGAGCCCGATCGTCGCCGCGAAGCATGCCGTGGTGCCGCCGATCACCGCGACGATGTCGAGTGCCACCGGCGTCGCGGCGAACAGGGGCGAGAAACGCGCCACCAGGAAGACGCCGGCCGTCACCATCGTCGCGGCGTGGATCAGCGCCGAAACCGGCGTCGGCCCCTCCATCGCATCCGCGAGCCAGGGCTGGAAGCCGAGCTGCGCCGACTTCCCCATCGCGCCCACGAACAGCAACACCGCGATCAGTTCGAGCGACGGCGTCGCGAAACCCGCGAGATGGTAGACGTCCGCCCGATGCGCGTTGACCGTCGCGAAAATACGATCGAACTCGACCGTGCCGAAGATCAGGAAGGTCAGCGCAATCCCGACCATGAAGAACAGGTCTGCCACACGGTTGAAGATGAAGGCCTTGATCGCCGCCGCGTTCGCCGACGGACGGTCGTACCAGTAGCCGATCAGCAGATAGCTCGCCAGACCGACGCCCTCCCAACCGAAGAACAGCTGGATGAGGTTGTCCGAGGTCACCAGCATCAGCATGGCGAAGGTGAACAGCGACAGGTACGAGAAGAAGCGGAAGACCGGCCTGTCCTCGTGGCTCATGTAGCCGATCGAGTAGACGTGGATCAGGAGGGACACGAAGGACACCATGGCGACCATGGCCCCCGACAACGTGTCCGCCTTCAGCGTCCAGCTCGCATGGAAGGCGCCGGCCCGCACCCAGTCGAACAGATGGAGGTCGTGCCCCTCCCCCCCGGCGACCGGGAACGCGAAGAAGGCCAGTGATCCGCAGAGCGCCGACACCACCATCGAGCCCACGCTGACCGCACGGGCTCCGGTGTCGCCCAGAACGCGCCCCAGCAGGCCCGAGATCAGGGCGCCGAGCCCCGGCGCCAGCACGGCGATCGCAAACATGAGGCTCAGCCCTTCATCAGCCTGACGTCCTCGACCTGGATCGAGCCGCGATTGCGGAAATAGACGAGAATGATCGCGAGCCCGATCGCCGACTCCGCCGCAGCAACCGTCAACACGAAGAGCGTGAAGACCTGCCCATCGAGGTCATGGAGCATGGCCGAGAACGCGACGAGGTTGAGGTTCGCCGCGAGCAGGATGAGTTCGATCGACATCAGCAACGTGATCACGTTCTTCCTGTTGAGGAAGATCCCGACCACTCCCAGCACCAGCAGGATCGACGAGACGGTGAGGAAATGGCCGATCCCGACGGTCAGCATGGCTCAGCTCCGCTCCCGGACACGGGTCGGCCGTCTTACGCCCCCATTCTCGTCGACGGAGCCGCCGACCGCGAGGTCCACCAACCGGACCGAGTCCGGCGACCGCGAGTGCTGCAGTCCGACGTCCTGTCGGAGGGCGCGACGCCGGTCGCTGAGGGTCAGCACGATCGCGCCGATCATCGCGACGAGGAGGATCACGCCGGCCGTCTGGAACAGGAAGATGTCCTTCGTGTAGAGCACGCGCCCGAGCGCTCCGGTGTTCGAGAGATCCGACACGCCGGCGACCGGGGTGCCGAGCCCGTGCACCGAGCCCGCACCGCCGAGCCAGCCCGAGGCGGTCAAGCCGATCTCGGCCAGAAGGACAACCCCGAGAACGAGCCCGAACGGGGCATAGCGCTGGAAGCCTTCCCGCAGCTGCGAGAAGTCGATGTCGAGCATCATGACCACGAACAGGAACAGCACCGCGACCGCGCCGACATAGACGATGACGAGGATCATCGCCAGGAACTCTGCGCCGGCGACGAGGAACAGGCCGGCCGCATTGAAGAAGGTGAGGATCAGGAACAGGACCGAGTGGACCGGATTGCGTGACGTCACCACCGCGGCCGCGGACACGACCATGATCGAGGACAGGACCCAGAAGACGATGTCGGTGAACATGGAAGCTTCTTAACGGTAAGGTGCGTCCTGTTCCAGCCGATGAGCGAGGATGCTTTCCCACCGGTCGCCGTTCTCGAGGAGCTTCTCCTTGTTGTAGAGGAGCTCCTCGCGGGTCTCCGTCGCGTATTCGTAGTTCGGTCCCTCGACGATCGCGTCCACCGGACAGGATTCCTCGCAGAGGCCGCAATAGATGCACTTGGTCATGTCCAGGTCGTAGCGCGTGGTGCGGCGCGACCCGTCGTCCCTCGGCTCGGCCTCGATCGTGATCGCCTCCGCCGGGCAGATCGCCTCGCAGAGCTTGCATGCGATGCACCGCTCCTCGCCGTTCGGATATCGCCGGAGGGCATGCTCGCCCCGGAAGCGCGGCGACAAGGCCCCCTTCTCGTAGGGATAGTTCAGGGTGACCTTCGGCTTGAACATGTAGCGAAGCGTCAAGGCCAAGCCTCCGAGAAGCTCGGTGAGGAGGAAGCCACGCGCGGTGCGATCAAGAAATGCCATGTCTTCGATCCTCAGACGCCGTCAGGCAGCAGGCCGGTCAGCGTCAGGAAGCCGGCGGTGAGCACCATCCAGCCGAGACAGAACGGCAGGAACACCTTCCAGCCGAGCCGCATCAGCTGGTCGTAGCGATAGCGGGGAAAAGTCCCGCGAACCCAGATGAACACGAACAGCACGAGGCAGATCTTCAGGATCAGCCAGATCGGGCCGGGGATCCAGGTGAACGGCACGATCCCGAACGGCGCCAGCCAACCCCCGAGGAAGAGCACGGAGGTCATCGCGCTCATCAGGATCATGTTGGTGTACTCGCCGAGGAAGAACAGCGCGAAGGTCATCGCGCTGTATTCCGTCATGAACCCGCCGACCAGCTCCGTCTCGCCTTCCGGCAGGTCGAAGGGCGGGCGGTTGGTCTCGGCGAGCGACGAGATGAAGAAGACCACGAACATCGGAAGCAGCGGGAGGCAGAACCAGAGATGCCGCTGGGCGAGCACGATGTCGTTGAGGTTGAGGCTGCCGACGCAGAGCAGCACCGAGACGAGAACGAAGCCGATCGAGACCTCGTAGGAAACCATCTGCGCGGCCGCCCGAAGCGCGCCGAGAAACGCGTATTTCGAGTTGCTCGCCCAGCCCGCGATCAGCACCCCGTAGACGCCGAGCGACGAGATGGCGAACAGATAAAGGACACCGACATTGATGTTGGCGACTGCCCAGTGATCGTTGGTCGGGATCACCGCCCAGGCAATCATCGCCAGCGAGAACGTGATCATGGGCGCCAGCAGGAACAACGCCCGGTTCGCCCCGGAGGGGATGATCGTCTCCTTCGTCATCATCTTGATGGCGTCGGCGAAGGCCTGGAACAGGCCGAACGGGCCGACGACGTTCGGCCCCCGGCGGAGATGGATCGCGCCCAGCACCTTGCGTTCGGCGTAGGTCAGATAGGCCATCCCGATCAGCACCGGCACCAGCACCGCGAGCGACTGCAGGACCGTGAGGATGACGAGGCCGACCGTCGTGTGAAGGAGGAAATGCGCCAGCACCTCGCTACTCCGCCGCCGCCGCGATGCCGCCGAACGGCGAACCGATCACCGCCGTGCACAGCTTCATCGTCTCGCTCGCGCGGCTGATCGGATTGGTCTCGTAGTAGTCGATCGGTGGAACGACGAGCGGCTCGCGACCGAGCGAGGCCCCGCCATCCGAGGGCCCAGTCCGGTCCGACACGCCGAACCGCGGCAGGTGGCGGCGCGCGAAGACGGGGTTGATCGCCTCCATCCGCCCGCGCACCCCGTCGAGATCGTCGTAGGGCAGCGTATGTCCCACCGTTTCAGCAAAGGCGCGGATGATCCGCCAGTCCTCGCGCGCCTCACCCGGTGGGAACGAAGCCTGGAAGGCGCGCTGCACCCGCCCTTCGGTGTTGACGTAGGTGCCCGCCTTCTCGGCATAGGTCGCCCCGGGAAGGATCACATCGGCCCGGGCGGCGCCGCGGTCGCCATGCGAGCCCTGGTAGACGACGAAGGTCTCCCGCCCGATGTTCGCCATGTCGAACTCGTCGGCGCCCAGCAACCAGAGCAGGTCGACGCCGCCGCGCATCATGCCATTCGCATCCCGTCCGCCGCGTGCCGGCAGGAACCCGAGATCGAGCGCGCCGACCCGCGACGCCGCCGAATGGAGCACGTTGAACCCATGCCATTCCGCCGTCAGGGCGCCCGCGCGCTCGGCAAGCTGCCACGCCGCCGCGAGAAGCGCGGCCCCATCGCCCCGCCTGAGCGCCGCCTCGCCGATCACGACCATCGGCCGCTCCGCGGCGGCGAGCCCCCGGCCGAACCCGTCATCCGTCTCGAGCAGTCGCGAGAGCAGTCCGACATCGTCGCCCAGCACCTCGACCGGATAGGTCTGGTCGACCCCCGGATCGCCGATCGCCGCCACAGGGTAGCCACCGGCGAGATAGCGCTTGCGGATCCTCGCGTTGATCACCGGCGAGGTGCGCCGGACATTGGCACCGATCAGCAGCAGCGCATCGCTCTCCTCGATGCCCGCGATGGTCGTGTTGAAGAGGTAGAAATCACGCCGCGTGGCATCGAATGCCGCCCCGTCCTGCCGGCAATCGAGACTGGGCGACCCGATCGCCGCCCAGAGATCGCGAAGCGCCGTCATGCTTTCCGCATCGGCGAGATCGCCCGCGATCGCGCCGATCCGCTCCGGCCTTGTCATCCGCAGCCGGTCGGCGATCGCGGTGAACGCCTCCGGCCAGCTCGCCGCGACCAGGCGGCCGTCGCGCCGGATCCAGGGCCGGTCGAGACGCCTCCGCTTCAGTCCGTCGAACGAGAACCGGCCCTTGTCGGCCATCCACTCCTCGTTCACCTCGTCGTTCACCCGTGGCAGGATGCGAAGCACCTCCGGCCCGCGTGCGTGGATCGAGATGTTGGTTCCGGTCGCGTCGGTGACGTCGATGCTGTCGGTCCTGATCAGCTCCCACGGCCGGGCCACGAACGCGTAGGGCTTCGAGGTCAGTGCGCCGACCGGGCAGATGTCGATCAGGCAGCCGGACAGCTCCGAGGTGATCGCCTTCTCGACATAGGTGCCGATCTCCATGTTCTCGCCGCGGGCGGTCGCCCCGAGCTCGGAAACCCCCGCGACCTCGGTCGAGAAGCGGATGCAGCGGGTGCACTGGATGCACCGCGTCATCACCGTCTTGACGAGCGGACCGAGATACTTGTCGTTCACCGCGCGCTTGTTCTCGGCGTAGCGCGAGTGGTCCATCCCGTAGGAATAGGCCTGGTCCTGGAGGTCGCACTCGCCGCCCTGGTCGCAGATCGGACAATCGAGCGGATGATTGATCAGCAGGAACTCCATGACGCTCCGGCGCGCGTCGCGGACCATGCGGCTGTCCGTCCGGACCACCATGCCGTCCGCGACGGGGTAGCCGCAGGAGGCGACCGGCTTCGGCGCGCGCTCCACCTCGACCAGGCACATCCGGCAATTGCCCGCGATCGACAGACGCTCGTGGTAGCAGAATCGGGGGATCTCCCGCCCTGCCGCCTCGCAGGCCTGAAGCACCGTCGAGCCGTTCGGCACCTCGACGATCGTCCCGTCCACCGTGACCTTTGCCATCGAAGCGTTTCCTATTCGGCCGCGACCGGAAGATTGTTCGGCGTCACCACCAGCGGCCCCGCTCCCACCCTCGTCCTGTAGGTCGCGATCCGCTCCTCCATCACCGGACGGAAATGCCGGATCAATCCCTGGATCGGCCAGGCCGCCGCGTCGCCGAGTGCACAGATGGTGTGTCCCTCGACCTGGCGCGTGACCTGCTCCAGCATGTCGATCTCCTCGGGCTCGGCGCGCCCCTCGACCATGCGACCCATGATCCGCATCATCCAGCCCGTGCCTTCGCGGCACGGCGTGCACTGCCCGCAGCTCTCGTGCTTGTAGAATTTCGCGAGCCGCCAGATCGCCTTGATGATGTCGGTCGACCGATCCATCACGATCACGGCGGCCGTCCCGAGACCCGAGCGCACATCGCGAAGACTGTCGTAATCCATGAGCACGGTGTCGCAGACCGACTTCGGGATGACCGGGACCGAGGATCCGCCCGGGATGACGGCGAGCAGATTGTCCCACCCGCCCCGCACGCCGCCGGCGTGCCGCTCGATCACCTCGCGGAGCGGGATCCCCATCTCCTCCTCGACATTGCAGGGCCGGTTCACGTGGCCTGAGATGCAGAAGAGCTTGGTGCCGACATTCTTCGGCCGCCCTAGGCCGGAAAACCAGCCGGCGCCGCGCCGCAGGATCGTCGGCACCACCGCGATCGTCTCGACGTTGTTGACGGTGGTCGGACAGCCGTAAAGCCCCATCGCCGCCGGGAAGGGCGGCTTCATCCGCGGGAGCCCCTTCTTGCCTTCGAGGCTTTCGAGCAGGGCACTCTCCTCGCCGCAGATGTAGGCGCCGGCGCCCCGATGGAGGTAGAGGTCGAAATCCCAGCCCGAGCCGCACGCGTCGCGCCCGATCAGCCCGGCCTCGTACGCCTCGTCGACCGCCTGCTGGAGGTTCCGCGTCTCGTGGTAGTACTCGCCGCGTATATAGATGTAGCAGGCGTGCGCGCCCATCGCGAACGAGGCGAGCAACGCCCCCTCGATCAGCTTGTGCGGCTCGTGCCGCATGATGTCGCGATCCTTGCAGGTGCCGGGCTCGCTCTCGTCGGCATTGATCACGAGGAACGACGGCCGACCGTCCGACTGCTTGGGCATGAACGACCATTTCATGCCGGTCGGGAACCCGGCGCCGCCGCGGCCCCGCAGGCCGGATGCCTTCATTTCGTCGACGAGCGCGTCGCGCCCGCGGGCGAGGACGGACGCCGTCCCGTCCCAGTCGCCACGCGACCTCGCCCCCGCAAGGCGCCATTCGTCCTGGCCGAAAATGTTCCGGAAGATCCGGTCCTTGTCGCTCAGCATCCTCCGGCCTCCACCGCGCCGTCGACCGACCGATCATCGCCGAGCAAGGTCGTCCGACCGCCCTCGGCGGCCGAGTTCAGCCGGTCGATCGTCGGACCGGGCTTGGGTCGCTCTCCCCGCCGCAGCGCGGCAAGGAGGATCTCGCAGCGTGCCGCATCGAGATCCTCGTAATAGTCGTCGTCCACCTGCAGGATCGGCGCGTTCACGCAGGCGCCGAGGCACTCCACTTCCGTCATCGTGAACATCCCGTCCGCGCTCGTCTCGCCGAAGCCCGGGATGCCGCCGACCCGCCGGCACGTCTCGACGATGTCGTCCGATCCGCGCAGCCAGCACGGCGTCGTCGTGCAGATCTGGAGATGATATCGCCCGATCGGCTTCGTGTTGTACATCAGGTAGAAGGTGGCGACCTCGTAGACCCGGATCGGTGCCATCGAGAGCCGCATCGCGATCACGTCCATCGCGATCCGCGGCACCCAGGCACTGCCGGTCTGCCGCCCCATCTGCCGTTGCGCGATGTCGAGCAACGGCATCACCGCGGAGGCTTGACGTCCGGGCGGATATTTGGCGATCGCCACTTCAATCGCCCGCTCGCTCTCGGCATCGAACTCGAAGCGCGTGATCTCCGGCACCGGCCGAGGCTCGGAGGAATGGCCCGGCGCCCCGTGACCGATGTTTTCCGCCGAGCCGAAGCCGCCGCGGGGGCCACCCGCGGCGCCGCGCCCGAGCTCGTCACCGCTCACCGGTCCACCTCCCCGAACACCAGATCGAGCGACCCGATGATCGCGACCGCATCGGCCAGCATGTGTCCCCTCGACAGCGCGTCGATCGCCTGCAGGTGCGAGAAGCCGGTCGGACGGATCTTGCAGCGATACGGCCGGTTCGTCCCGTCCGCCACCAGATACACCGCGAATTCCCCCTTCGGGCTCTCGACCGGGGTGTAGGTTGCGCCCGGCGGCACGTGGTAGCCCTCGCTGAACAGCTTGAAATGGTGGATCAGCGCCTCCATCGACCGCTTCATGTCCTGGCGCGGCGGCGGAGAGATCTTGTGATCCTGGGTCCGGACCGGCCCGGGGCGGAGCGACGCGAGTGCCTGCTCGATGATGCGGACACTCTGGCGCATCTCCGCCATACGGACGAGGTAGCGATCGTAGCAATCGCCGTGCGAGCCGACCGGCACCTCGAACGCGACCTCGTCGTACTTGTCATACGGCTGCGAGCGGCGCAGATCCCACGGCACGCCGCTTGCTCGGAGATTGGGACCGGAAAATCCCCATGCCAGCGCCTGCTCGGCCGAGAATGCACCGATGTCGACGGTCCGCTGCTTCCAGATCCGGTTCCCGGTCAGCAGCCGTTCGAGATCGTCGACGAAACGCGGAAAGGTCTTCGCCCACTCCGCGATCCGTTCGGCCAGACCGGCCGGCAGGTCGCGCGCGACGCCGCCCGGACGGAAGTAGTTCGCGTGGTAGCGAGCGCCCGACACCGCCTCGTAGAACTCGAGCAGCTTCTCGCGCTCCTCGTAGCCCCAGAGACCGGCCGTCTGGGCTCCGATGTCGAGCGCCATCGAGACGACACTCAGGATGTGGTTCAGCACGCGCGTGATCTCGGCGAACAGCACCCGGATCCATTGGCCGCGCTCAGGCACGTCGACGCCGAGGAGCTTCTCGGTTGCCAGCGCGAAGGCGTGCTCCTGGCACATCGGCGACACGTAATCGAGCCGGTCGAAATACGGCAGAGCCTTGAGATAGGTCTTGTACTCGATGAGCTTCTCGGTGCCGCGATGCAGCAGTCCGATATGCGGATCGGCCCGCTCGACGACCTCGCCGTCCATCTGCAACACCAGCCGAAGAACCCCGTGCGCGGCCGGATGTTGCGGTCCAAGATTGATCGTGTGTCGATCGCTCTCGAACATCAGCTCGCGCCGCCGCGACGCTCCGGCCTCGACCGGGATGCCGGCCTGCGTGTTGCCGGTTTCCGACGCGACCAGCGTCTCGCCCTTCATCAACTGATCGCTCATCCGCCGATCCCCTTCGGGCTGATGTCGGCTCGGACCAGCCGACCTCGTCGCGCATCGACGTCGTGGCGTCCCTCGTGGGCCTTCTCGTCGCCCGGCAGCGTCGTCATTCCTTCCCACGGACTCTCGGCGTCGAAATTCCGGAGCTCCTGTGCGAGCTGCACGCGCTCATAGACGACCCGCTTCTGTTCTTCGTCGTAGCGGAGCTCGACGAAGCCGGTGAGCGGGAAGTCCTTCCGCAACGGGTGCCCTTCGAACCCATAGTCGGTGAGGATCCGACGCAGGTCGGGCTGCCCCGAGAACAACACGCCGAACAGATCGTAGCACTCCCGTTCCCACCACGTGGCGGACGGCCAGAGCGTGTGCACGGACGGCACCGGCGCGCTCTCGTCGGTCAGCACGATCACGCGCGCCCGCTGATTGCGAGACACCGAGAGGAGATTGTAGACGATATCGAAACGGTTCTCGCGCCGCGGCCAGTCGACACCGCAAAGATCCATCAGCTGCTCGAACGCGAACCGCGGATCGGACTTGAGCGTCGTCATCAGCGGCAGCAGCGCGTCACGATCGGCGTGGACGACGAGCTCACCACCTTCCATGGCTGCCGCGTGAACGCCGGGCACGCGTGTCGCGATCGCGAAGCCGAGCGACGCTGCCCGGGCGCCCATGCCCCTGCCCGTCTCAGCCACGAAGGATCGTTCCCTGGCGACGGATCTTCTTCTGCAGCTGCAAGATCCCGTAGACGAGTGCCTCGGCCGTTGGCGGGCAGCCCGGAACGTAGATGTCGACCGGAACGATCCGGTCGCATCCTCGAACGACCGAGTAGGAGTAATGATAGTAGCCACCGCCGTTCGCGCATGATCCCATGCTGATGACCCAGCGGGGCTCGGCCATCTGGTCGTAGACCTTGCGGAGTGCCGGAGCCATCTTGTTGCAGAGCGTGCCGGCGACGATCATGACGTCGCTCTGACGCGGCGAGTTGCGCGGGATGATTCCGAAACGATCGAGATCGTATCGCGGCATGTAGGCGTGGATCATCTCGACCGCGCAGCAGGCCAGGCCGAACGTCATCGGCCACAGGCTGCCGGTGCGGGCCCAGTTCACCAGCTTGTCGACGTTGGCGACCACGAAGCCCTTGTCGACGATCTCGCCGGTGATGCCACGGACCACGGCATCCTGCTCGGGTCCGGGCGGGAGATCATCCCGATTCCACGCGACCGGACTGGCGGCGGCCGCCGTGTCCATGCTGCTCACTCCCATTCCAGCGCGCCCTTCTTCCATTCGTAGACGAAGCCCACCGTCAGCACGCCGAGGAAGCCCATCATCGAGAGGAAGCCGAACGCTCCGATGTGCTTCAGGCTGATCGCCCAGGGAAACAAGAACGCCACCTCGAGATCGAAGATGATGAAGAGGATCGCGACCAGGTAGTAGCGCACGTCGAAGCGCCGCCGGGCATCATCGAAAGGCTCGAACCCGCACTCATAGGCGGACAGCTTCTCCGGATCCGGCTTCTGGCGGGCTGCCACGAACGACGCTCCGACCATCGCCGCCGAGATCACCCCCGCGATCACGATGAACACGAGCACAGGAAAGTAGTTGTCGATCACCGGTGTCATTCGAACGCCTCGTTCAGCGCAAGCGCCAGTCCGGCCGGATGACGATCGCCTGGAGGTTCTAGGCTCGAACCCTTGCCTCGACCAGAGTGCGCCGCACAATCCTTCTCCCGTGCCACGAAGCTGGGCATCGCCCGATGATCGGCAAGCCTGCTTGCGAACCGACCATCGTCATTTCCGCGGGACGAGCCGGCAGGTCGGTCGAGGACTGGCGCGAGTGACGGGGCTCGAACCCGCGACCTCCGGCGTGACAGGCCGGCGCTCTAACCAACTGAGCTACACCCGCGTGATCAGGGTCGAGCGGGGTCTAAGGCCAGACCTCGCGTCCGTCAACCGAGCTTTCCCGAAACGAAACCGACGGGTCGAACACGACGAATGGGCGGTGACGGGATCGAACCGCCGACCCTCTCGGTGTAAACGAGACGCTCTGCCGCTGAGCTAACCGCCCATACCCACGGGGTTCGAAGGAGCGCGGCTGACCGCCTCCCTCAAACCCTCGCCCCCACCTGGATTGGCTCTCTGAAGTGGGCAACCCTGCCTCACGATGCGGCCATCCTCCACCCCGTCGACGAAGCCCGGCGCGAAGCGACGCGTCGGGGATCCCCCGCTCAGTGCGTCAGCGACGTCACGGCCGGGATGCCCGACGCCGCCGCTGGGACCGGTTCGGCCGGCTCTTCCCACTCGATCGGCTCCGGTGGACGGACCAGCGCCTCCGCGATCACCTCATCGACGTGCGACACTGGAACGAGCTTGATGTGCTTCCGCACCGTCTCCGGAATCTCCGCGAGATCCTTCTCGTTCTCCTTCGGGAAGAACACCGTCGTCACCCCCGCCCGAAGCGCCGCCAGCAGCTTCTCCTTCAACCCGCCGATCGGCAGCACTCGGCCTCGAAGCGTGATCTCCCCGGTCATCGCGACGTCCCGCCGGATCGGGATCCCGGTCAGGACCGAGACCAGCGTCGTCGCCATCGCGATCCCGGCGGACGGGCCATCCTTCGGGGTCGCACCCTCGGGAACGTGGACGTGGATGTCGCGCTTCTCGAATAGGTTCGGCTTGATCCCGAAGCTCGTCGCCCGAGACCTGACGTAGCTCAGCGCTGCCGACACGCTCTCCTGCATCACGTCACCCAGCTTGCCGGTATGCTTGATCGCCCCCTTGCCCGGCACCACGACGCTCTCGATCGTCAGGATCTCGCCACCGACCTCGGTCCAGGCAAGCCCGGTGACGACACCGACCATGTCCTCGGTCTCGGTCTCGCCGTAGTGGAACCGCGGAATGCCGGCATATCGTCCGACGTTCTCGCCATTGATCTCGACCGTGGTCGCCTTGCCGGTGACGATCTCCTTGACCGCCTTGCGCGCCAGCCCGGCGAGCTCGCGCTCCAGGCTTCGCACACCGGCCTCTCGCGTGTAGGTCCGGATCAAGGCCCGGATCGCGTCATCGGTGATGGACAGCTCACCTGGCCGGAGATTGTGCGCTTCGGTCTGCTTCGGCAGCAGATGGCGACGAACGATCTCCAGCTTCTCGTCTTCGGTGTAACCCGAGATCCGGATGATCTCCATCCGGTCGAGCAACGGCTGCGGCATGTGCAGGCTGTTTGCCGTCGTGATGAACATGACGTCCGACAGGTCGTAATCCACCTCGAGGTAGTGATCGGCGAACGTCGCGTTCTGCTCGGGATCGAGCACCTCCAGCAACGCCGATGAGGGATCGCCGCGCCAGTCGGCTCCGAGCTTGTCGATCTCGTCGAGAAGGAACAGCGGATTCGAGCTCTTCGCCTTGCGCATGCCTTGCACGACCTTGCCCGGCATCGACCCGATGTACGTTCGGCGGTGACCGCGGATCTCGGCCTCGTCGCGCACGCCGCCGAGCGACATGCGAACGAAGTTCCTTCCGGTCGCCTTGGCGATCGACTTGCCGAGCGAAGTCTTGCCGACACCCGGTGGCCCGACCAGGCAGAGGATCGGGCCCTTCAGCTTGTTCGAACGGGACTGCACCGCGAGGTATTCGAGGATACGTTCCTTGACCTTTTCGAGCCCGTAGTGGTCGTTGTCGAGAACCGCTTCAGCCTCGGCGACGTCGTTCCGAACCTTGGTCCGCTTCTTCCAGGGGATCGACAGCATCCAGTCGAGGTAGTTCCGGACCACCGTGCTTTCGGCCGACATCGGACTCATCGTCCGCAGCTTCTTGAGTTCCCCGAGCGCCTTCTCTCGAGCCTCCTTCGAGAGCCGGGTGTTCTTGATCTTCTCTTCGAGCTCGGAGGTCTCGTCCTTGCCGTCTTCGCCCTCGCCGAGCTCCTTCTGGATCGCCTTCATCTGCTCGTTGAGATAATACT
>CAXUBX010000007.1:0-49571 GCA_964249405.1 uncultured Acetobacteraceae bacterium
GGGGCGCCGCCCCTGCACCCCGCCAGGAGCCGGCGGGCTCCTGGACCTCGTCCGGCTACAGCGGTTCTGTTCCATCCGACTGTGCGCGCACCATGTCGATGAATGCCCTGAGCGGGGCTGGTATCTGTCGTCGCCCGGGGTAGTACAGATAGAAACGTGGCTTGATCGGGCACCAGTCTTCCAGGACTCGTTGCAGAGCGCCGCGCGCGACATCCTCGGCGACGAGCTCCTCGAACACGAAAGCCAGGCCGACCCCGTCCAACGCAGCGCGGATCATCAGCGCGGTATCATCCACGACGAGCGGACCGGTGACCTCGAGTTCCATCGACTCCCCGTTCCGCTCGAATTCCCACGCATAGCGCGATCCGTTGGGAAAACGTCTCTCGATGCAGCGGTGGCCTTGCAGGTCGTGTGGCACGCGCGGGCGAGTGCGGCCGGCGAAATAGGCGGGTGCTCCGACGACCGCGAAACGGCGCGCCGAGCCAACCGGGAGAGCGACCATCCCCGGCGAAAGCCGACGGTCGCGGCGTATCCCCGCATCGAAGCCTTCGGCAACGATGTCGACAAGGCCGTCGAAGCTCACGACATCGAGCCTGATGTCGGGATAGGTCGATAGGAACCGTCCGATCAGCGGCGCGACGACCAGCGCGTTGGCGATACGCGGAACGTTCAGGCGCAGTGATCCGGACGGCCTGCCGCTGGATATCCGAGCGCTGTTCAGCGCTTCCGCGACCTCTCCGAGCGCCGGCCCAAGCCGCTCGAGGAGCGCGCGGCCCGCCTCGGTGAGGCCGACGCTGCGGCTCGTCCGATGGAAGAGGCGAGCGTCCAGAGTGTCCTCAAGCCCGCGAATGACGTGGCTGAACGCCGATGCGCTGACCCCCCGCTCGATGGCCGCCCGGCGGAAGCTTCCGTGGCGGGCGACCGAGACGAACGCCTGCAGGGCGGCAAGGCTGGGCTCGCCGAATGATGAGCTGCTCTTCATTCCTCCATTGAGCCGGGAGACCGTCTCTTCAGCAATGACTTGGCAACCCAGGTCGAGGGCGACGCCGCGCAAGCTGCGGCTGCGATGGAGATACGACGATGGCAAGGCCGTTGCGGGTGGGAATGATAGGTGCCAGTCCGGATGGTGGCTGGGCACGGGAGTCGCACGTCCCGGCCGTCCAGGCACTGCCTGGTCTTGAGCTCGCGGCGGTCGCGGGCAGGACACAGCGGTCGGCCGATGCAGCGGCCCGCGCGTTCGGCGTGCGCAGGGCATACGGCGATGCGGCCGACCTGTTCCGGGATCCTGACATCGACTTGGTCACGGTCGCCGTCACGCTTCCGGCGCACCGCGCGTTGCTCCTGGCGGCACTGGCAGCAGGAAAGCACGTCTATTGCGAGTATCCGCTCGGGCTGGACGTCGAGGAGAGCCGGAGCCTGGCGCAGGCTGCGCGGGAGGCCGGCGTGCATGCCGCCATCGGTCTGCAGGCCCGGGCCAACCCGGCCGTTCGCCAGGCTCGCGAACTCCTCGCGGCAGGCGCCATCGGACGCACGCTGACCGCGCGGATCATCTCGACCACCGCCGGCTTCGGGCCGAACCCGGACCCGGCTGTCGCCTACACGGAGGATCCCGCGAACGGCGTGACCGTCATCACCATCCAGGCGGCGCACACGATCGACGTCGCCGTCGCCCTTCTAGGCGACATGGCCGCGATCTCGACGCTGGCCACCACGCAGTATCCCGTCATCCGGATCGGGGGCGGGCCGACCCAGCCAAGGCGGACGCATGATCACCTGCTGATGCAGGCCCGGCTGTCCGGCGACGCGGCGCTCTCAGTCGAGGTTGCCGGCGGCCGTCCGCCCGAGACGCCTTTCCTGTTCGAGATCATCGCGGAGAGCGGCATGATGGCGCTCCACGGCGGCGCGCCGCGGGGCTTCCAGTCGGGGCGGCTCCGCCTGCTGCTCAACGGCGACCCTCAGGCGGTGGACGAAGGAGAGCTGGCATCTCTGCCCGACGAGGCGCTGAACGTCGCCGCAACCTATGCCGGGCTCCGCGATGACATCGTCTCGGGGACCTCGACCACCGTCGGGTTCGACCATGCCGTCCGTCTCGCGCAATGCATCGACGACGCGATGATCTCCTCACAGACCGGCCAACGCCGAAGGCTCAGCGACCAGCGGCCACTCTGAGCGGCCGAGAGCGGACCGGCAGCTACTGAGCGGGAGAAAGCGGGAAACGGGCATTCGGCGTTGGTCGCCTGCTCCACGCCCTCGTCCTGGGGAACTCCTTCGCCTGGCCGGCGCGACGGTCCAAGGGCATGACGACGCTCTCGCGGGTCGTCGGCAGCCGCCCGGCTCGGCCTCTCATCAGACGCCACAACGCGCTGGTCCGGTGGCTCATTCCGGCCGGCATCAACCGGACGCTGACGGAGGCGGAGATGGCGGCCTATACGGGGCCGTTCCCGACGCCCGACACGCGGCTTCCCACCTGGATCTTCGCCCCGCCAGATCCGTCTGAGCGAAGGCTCTCTGTCGGAGGTCGAGGCGGGCCTCGCGAGATTGGTGGACAAGCCGGCGCTGATCCTATGGGGCGATGCCGATGGCGCGTTCCGCGCCCCCGATCGCGATCGCTTCGCCAGCCTGTTCCCGACCCATCGCATCGTGAACCTGCGCGGCGCGAAGCAGTTCATCCAGGAGAACGCGACGGACGACATCGCGTCGGCAATCCTCAACTGGCAACGCTGAGGCGGGCTTCGCCGGCGGTCGCTACCGTGTGGTCTCGCCGCACCATTCTCTGGCCACTGACGGCCGCGCAATCCCGATGGGCGTGTTGGCGGACCGTGTTCAGCTGGTGCTCACCGATCGTTCCACGCTCTCGAAGGATCGAGTTCGCGGTGTTCTGGCCGAGAACGTGGCGCTTGGCCGACCTCCGCGCGGCGTCTTACGGATAAGCGGGTACGGCAGCCAGCGAATGCCACGCTGCTCCGCCCGCTTCGGTGCCACCCAGCAGCAGGCGCACCGTGGTGCGTTCCGGCAGCGGCAGCAGCAGCGAGCGGCCAGACCCGCGGCCGTAACCTCCGCCTGCCCTTGACCTGCGCGGCCGCCACGGCACCGATCTCCGCCACCGCCGGCAGGTGAAGCAGGGAGGCCCGACGAGCCTCTAACCTCCACTCGGAAACACGAAAACAGAACGTATATTTATCGGATAGCTGGACTCGAGACGCATTATCGATAATCATCGTTAGCCGGCGGTATGATCCCAGCATGGAGCAATCAA
The DNA here is from genome assembly GCA_964249405.1 of uncultured Acetobacteraceae bacterium. Classification (GTDB taxonomy): domain Bacteria; phylum Pseudomonadota; class Alphaproteobacteria; order Acetobacterales; family Acetobacteraceae; genus CAXTPV01. The sequence continues at coordinate 3,257 of CAXUBX010000007.1, forward strand.
GAGCGTGGGATGCAGGCTTCTCCAGTCTCGCTTAAACTCCCGACCGGATGTCCGACCGCCGCTTGCTGGCCCGCCGCCATCCATTCTCGGGCGACGTCATGCCCGAGCGTCGTGGCGCGACGGTTCCGGGCCGAGCCCTGAGGACATCGCGGGCGGGCACCGGACTGCGGCCGCGCCACCAGGGCAGGAGGCTATCGGCCTCCGCGGCTGATGGGATGTGAGCGGCCCGGGGCAGGCGAGGTCGAGAGCTGCGCCACCAGCCCAGCCATCGGAGATCGAAATGACGACACAGATCCGCTTCAACGCGTTCGACATGAACTGCGTCGGGCATCAATCCCCGGGGCTCTGGGCCCATCCGCGGGATCGCTCCTGGCAATACAAGGACCTGGAATACTGGACGGGGCTGGCGAGGACGCTGGAGCAGGGCATATTCGACGGCATTTTCATCGCCGACGTGCTGGGCGTGTACGACGTCTACAAGGGCAATGCGGAGCATGCCATCCGGCAGGGCGCGCAGATCCCGGTCAACGATCCGCTGCAGCTGGTGCCCGCCATGGCAGTCGCGACCGAGCACCTGGGCTTCGGGATCACCGCCTCGATCTCCTTCGAGCACCCGTACCCGTTCGCCCGGCGCATGTCGACGATGGACCATCTGAGCAAGGGCCGCGCCGGCTGGAACATCGTCACCTCCTATCTCGAGAGCGGCGCCCGCAATCTCGGCCAGTCGTCCCAGGTGGCGCACAACGACCGCTACGATGTCGCCGAAGAATACGTGGAGGTGCTCTACAAGCTGTGGGAAGGGAGCTGGGAAGAAGGCGCCGTTGTGCGTGACCGCGAGGCCCGCATCTTCGCCCACCCGGAGAAGGTGCACGAGATCGGCCACGAGGGTCGCTTCTTTCAGGTGCCGGGCTTCCACCTGTGCGAGCCCTCGCCGCAGCGCACCGTGGTGCTCTACCAGGCCGGCGCCTCCGGCCGCGGCAAGGCGTTCGCGGCGCAGCATGCGGAATGCGTGTTCGTGGCCGCGCCGACGAGGCCGGTCCTCAAAGCCTACGTCGCCGACATCCGTCGCCAGACCGCGGCGGCGGGGCGCGACCCGCGCAAGCTCTACATCTACACACTGTTGACGGTCATCGTGGACGAGACCGACGCGAAGGCGCGCGCCAAGTTCGAGGAGTATCAGCGTTACGCGAGCTACGACGGCGCGCTCGTGTTCATGTCGGGCTGGACCGGCATCGACTTCGGCCAGTACGCGCCCGCCGACCTGATCCGCAAGGTCGAGACCAACGCCATCATCTCCGCCGTCGAGGCATTGTCGGAGGGCGATCCCGACAAGCGCTGGACGGTGGAGGAGCTGGCTAAGTTCGGCGGCATCGGCGGCATGGGACCGGTGGTCGTGGGCTCGGCCGCCACGGTCGCCGACATCCTGCAGGACTGGGTGGCCGAAACCGGGGTCGATGGCTTCAACCTGGCCTACGCGGTCACGCCCGAGACCTTCGAGGACGTGGTCCGGCACTTGGTGCCGGAGCTGCAGCGGCGCGGCGCCTATCCAACCGCCTACGTGCCCGGCACGCTGCGCGAGAAGCTGTTCGGCGACGGTCCATACCTGCCCGCCGGACACCCCGCGGCACGCTACCGCGACATCGAGCACGTCAAGCGCGAGGCCGCGGCGGCGCGACGACCGGCGGCCTGACCGCCATGATCGAGATCCACGGCCTGCAGAAGACGTTTGAACTGCCGGGCGGCGGGACGGCCGAGGTGCTCAGGGGCATCGACCTGCTGGTTCCCGATCGATGCATCACCGCCGTGGTGGGGCCGAGCGGCTCGGGCAAGACGACCTTGTCCCGGTGCGTCAGCCTGCTCGACCGGCCGACCGCCGGATCCGTGCTCGTGAACGGGACGGACCTGTCGCGTCTAGCGGGCGAGGCGCTGCGGCGGGAGCGACGCGCCATCGGCACGATCTTCCAGTCCGCGGCGCTGCTCAGGCGCAAGACGGCGGCGGAAAACGTCGCCTTGCCGCTGCGCTACTTCGGCGTGACCGAGGCCGGCATCCGGCGTCGCGTGGACGAGCTGCTGCACAGCGTCGGGCTTCCCGACAAGGCGGATCACTATCCGGGCCAGCTCTCGGGCGGCCAGCGGCAGCGCGTCGGCATCGCCCGGGCGCTCGCACTCGGCCCGCAGGTGCTGCTGTCCGACGAGGCCACCTCCGGGCTCGACCCCGAGGCGACGGAGTCCATCCTGGCATTGCTGCGGCAACTCACGGACCGGTTCAGCCTCTCGGTGATCCTCATCACTCATGAGATGGACGTCGTACGCGGCGCGGCCGACCAGGTGGCGGTGCTGCGGGAAGGCCGCATCGTCGAACGGGGATCGGTCGGCGAGCTCGTCGCCGATCCGTACTCGGCGACAGGCGGCCAGCTTCTGCCCGTGGCCGCGCCCCTGAGCGATGATCCGGGGCTGCTGCAGCTCGACGTGCGCTACGCCGCCGACCGGTCGGTGTCGCCCGACTGGATCAGCCGCCTGTGCGAGGCGCTGCCGGTCCGCGTGTCGCTGCTGGGCGGCGGCGTCGAGGCGGCGAGCGGCGGCACCATCGGGCGTCTGAGACTGGGCGTGAGTTGGCGACCCGGATCGTCGCCCGGCACCGGGGCGGTGCTGCGCGAGCTGTCCCGCCTGGGCCTGAACGCGGTCGTGCTGCGGGAGGCTGCTCCCCACTCCGCCCCGGAATACGTCTCGTGAGCACCCGTCCGATCACGCAGGACATCGTCCTCGGCAACGACACGCCTTGGGCCGACCTGCCCTCGCTCATGCTGCCCGCCTATGCCCAGACCTGGATCATGGTCGGCATCGTCATGGCCTTCGTGGTCACCATCGGCGGCGGCGGCGGCGTAGCGCTGTTCAACAGCTCCGCCCGCGGGCTGCGCCCACATCGCCGCGTCAACGCTGCCCTGAGCTGGGTCGTCAACATGGGACGGTCGCTGCCCTTCCTGGTGCTCATGGCGGCGATCATCCCTTTCACGCGTCTCCTCACGGGCACGACCATCGGCATCCCGGCGGCGGTGGTGCCGATGGTGGTCGCGGGCATCCCGTTCTTCGCCCGCCTCGTCGAGACCGCGTTCCGCGAACTGCCGGAGGAGGCGACCGCGGTCGGCCTCGTGTCGGGTGGCTCCCTCATGCAGATCGTCGGTACGGTGCAGCTCAGCGAGGCGCTGCCCGGCCTGATCGCAGCGGTCACGTTGAACGTGATCTCCATGATCGAATACTCCGCCATCGCCGGCACAATCGGGGCCGGCGGCATCGGCTATCTCGCGGTGGTCTACGGCTATCAGCGGTTCGACCAGCACGTGATGATCGCCACCATCGTCGTCCTCGTCGCCACCATCCAGCTCGTCCAGTTCGTCGGCGACCGCCTCGCCGCGGCCGCACGGCGTCCATGACCTTGCCTCCACCAGCGTCGAGATCCCGGAAATGACCAGCAACCAGGTGGAGTTCGAGTTCAAGAAGAAGAGCAGGCTGCCGCTCCTGCTCGGCGGCGCGATCGTGCTGCTGGTGCTCGCCGGCATCGGTTATGCGGTCCTGGATCGGGGCAGCCGGAAGGTCGTGTTCGGCGACACGCTCAAGGTCCATTACGAGCCCGCAATGGCGGGCGAGGAGAAGCTGATCCGCTTCGCCGCCGACAAGGTCGCCCCCGACTACGGGCTCAAGCTCGAAGCCGTTCCGTTGCAGGACTCCGTCCAGGCCAACCGCGCGGTCGCGGATGGGCAGTATGCCGCCACGATCCACGAGCACCGCTGGTGGCTCAAGCAGGTGGTCGATGCGAACGGCTTCGCGCTGACGCCGACGGAGCCGATCTTCCAATGGGCTTTCGGCGTGTACTCCGACGACCACCGGTCGGTGGCGGCACTGCCGCAGGGTGCCGTGATCGCCGTACCGAACGATGGCGCGAACCAAGCCCAGGCCCTCTGGCTTCTGCAGCGTGCGGGCCTGATCAGCCTCGATCCGAAGATTGAGCCGCGCGTCGCCAGGCTCCGCGACATCACGGGCAATCCGCATGGGTTCGTGTTCAAGGAGATGGACCTGCTGTCGCTGCCGCGGGTGCTCGACTCCGTCGACGCGGCCGTCGGCTACGTGCTGCAGTTCGACGCCGGCAAGGTGCCGCGCAGCAAGGGCATCCTGTTCCCGCCACCACCCCACACCTTCGCATCGCAGCTGGTGATCGGCACCCCCTACCTGCACGATCCGCAGATCGAGAAGCTGGAGAAGGTGTTCGCCGACCCGCGCATCGCCGCGTACCTCAAGTCCACGGACGATCCGCAAGTCCAGGGCGTCCTGACGCCGGTCTCGGTCAACTGAAGGCTGCTTCGAATGCGACCGGATCGAGCTGTGGTTTTCTTCACTGGGGCGAACGACTGCCGCTCTGGCATTCCGAGGTTGGTCAGACCCTGTGCGACCTGGCTGCCGGTTCGGCGCCCGCGGTCACAGGCGTCACGGAGCGTTTCTTCGACCTCGACATGCACCAGGATGAGGACCGCTTCCGCCGGTTCAACGAGAGCCTGCTCGTCCTGACCGAGTTCGGATGCCGCCTCGTTGCCGGAGAGGACGATTGGTCCCGGCACAACCCGATCCACAGATGGTGGGGCGGAACGCGACTTACGAACGAGACGCTCTGGCGATGGGACGCGGCCCAGGGTCAGCTTCTGGCACCGGCTTGAGTCCTAAGGACACGAAGCAGGCCCTGGCCCGGGAGCGACGGTCCGCTCTGGAGCGCTCCATCGCGAGAGGCCGACACTCCGATCGGCAAGGAGCATCCCCCCACGAACGCCCAGGCCTTCCACGCCGTTGAAGCAGCGTGCGGCCGGGCCGACCAGGGCGAAAACGTCATCCGGACGCCGCTTAACCGGGACGCCTCGTCCGGCTAGTCTTCGGAGATGGACCAGCAGACCGAAGCGGCGCACCGCCGGCCGAACGGACGCGCGACACGGGCGTCGGTTCGTCCGCGCCAGCACGCCGAGCCGGCCGAGGACGCGATCAGGTCGGACGATCCGGAACGCTTCATCAATCGCGAGCTGTCCTGGCTCGACTTCAACCACCGCGTCGTCGAGGAGGCCGAGAACGACCGCCATCCGCTGCTCGAACGGGTGCGGTTCCTCTCGATCAGCGCCGGCAATCTCGACGAGTTCTACTCCGTGCGGGTGGCCGGCCTGATCGGCCAGGCCAGGGAAGGCGTGAAGACGCTGTCGCCGGACGGCCGCACGCCGGCCGAACAGCTCGTGGTGGTCTCCGGACGCGCCCGCGATCTGGTGCGCCGTCAGCAGCGCGCCTGGGGCGAGCTCCGGCCGCTGCTCGCCGCGTCCGGGATCGAGCTGGTCGAGACCGAGGACGCGCTCGGCCCGGACGACCGGACCTGGCTCGATGCTTGGTTCATGGAACGCGTGTTCCCGGTGCTGACCCCGCTCGCGGTGGATCCGGCGCATCCGTTCCCGTTCATCCCGAACATGGGTCTCGTGCTGGCGCTCCGCCTGTCCCGCCTCGGCGACGGTCAGGCGATGCGCGGGCTGATCCCGCTGCCGAGCCAGATCGAGCGTTTCGTCCGGCTGCCGCGTCCGCCGGCGGACGCGGGCGGCGTCCGCGGCCCGATCCGTTTCGTGCTCCTGGAGACGGTCGTCCACGTCTTCCTCGACCGCGTGTTCCCCGGCTTCGCGATGGTCAGCCGCGGCCTGTTCCGGCTGATCCGCGACACCGACGTCGAGTTCGAGGAGGAAGCCGAGGATCTCGTCCATTCCTACGAGACCGCGCTGAAGCGGCGGCGCCGCGGGGTCGTGATCGATCTGGCGCTCGATGCCGGCATGGCGGACGAGCTCGCAGCCTTCGTGGCCGACGAACTCGAGACCGAGGGCGACGAGACGCGGCGCGTCGAAGGGCTGCTCGGTCTCGCCGACCTGAAGCAGATCATCGTCGCCGATCGCGTCGATCTCGTGTTCCCGCCCTACGCGCCGCGGTTCCCGGAGCGGATCCGCGACTTCGGCGGCGACTGCTTCGCCGCCATCCGCGCGAAGGACATCATCATCCATCACCCGTTCGAGACCTTCGACGCCGTGGTGCAGTTCGTCCGGCAGGCGGCCCTCGATCCGGCCGTGGTCGCGATCAAGCAGACCGTCTACCGCACCAGCCGCGACGGCCCGATCGTCAAGGCGCTGATCGAGGCGGCCGAGCTCGGCAAATCGGTCACCGCGATGGTGGAGCTCCGGGCCCGCTTCGACGAGGAGGCGAACATCCGTCTCGCCCGCGCGCTCGAAGCCGCCGGCGTGCAGGTCGTGTTCGGCTTCACCGAGCTGAAGACGCACGCGAAGATCAGCCTCGTCGTGCGGCGCGAGGGCGGCGCGATGCGCTCCTACGCGCATTTCGGAACCGGCAACTACCACCCGATCACGGCCCGCATCTACACCGACCTCTCGTTCTTCACCTCCGACCCGGCGTTCACCCGCGACGCCGCGCGCCTGTTCAACTACATGACCGGCTACGCGCGTCCCGACCGGATGGAGGCGCTCGCCTTCTCGCCGCTCACCCTCCGTCCGACGCTGACCGGCCTGATCGACGACGAGATCGCGCATGCCCGCGGCGGCCGGCCCGCGAACATCTGGCTCAAGATGAACTCGCTGGTCGACGACGAACTGATCGACAAGCTGTACGAGGCGTCCGGCGCCGGCGTGCGCGTGCTCGCGGTGATCCGCGGCATCTGCTGCCTCCGTCCCGGCGTCGCCGGCTTGTCCGAGCACATTCAGGTCAAGTCGATCGTCGGACGTTACCTGGAGCACAGCCGGGTCTTCGCGTTCGGCAACGGCCATCGCCTGCCGCATCGCGGCGCCCGCGTCTTCATCTCGAGCGCCGACTGGATGGCGCGCAACATGGACTGGCGGGTCGAGACCATGGTGCCGATGCGCAACCCCACCGTGCACGCCCAGGTGCTCGACCAGATCATGGCGACCAATCTTCGCGACACGATGCAATCCTGGCAGCTCGGCGCGGACGGGAGCTGGCGCCGGCTGCACGCCGGGAGCAAGCCGTTCTCCGCGCATGACTGGTTCATGACCAACCCGTCGCTGTCGGGTCGCGGCTCGGCGCTCCACGCCGCCCTCGGGGCACCGATCGCGCGCCCCCTGCCGCGTCGTCCCGACCGGATCCTGCAGGATTGAGCGCGTTGACCAACGCCGTGCGCCGTTCGGCGATCGTCGATCTCGGTTCCAACTCGGTCCGGCTCGTGGTGTTCGAGAGCACCGGACGGCGGCCGGTCGCGATCTTCAACGAGAAGGCCGTGCTCCGTCTCGGCAAGGGGCTGGAGCAGACCGGCCGGCTCAACCCGGAGGGCGTCGCGCAGGCGCTCGACGTGATGGCGCGCTTCAACGCGATTGCGCGCGCGATGCACGCCGATCCGTTCGAGGTGCTGGCGACCGCCGCCTCACGCGACGCGACGAACGGTCCCGAATTCATCTACGGTCTCGAGACGCGGATGCCCGGGGTCCCGATCCGGATCCTGAGCGGCGAGGAGGAGGCGGCGTACGGCGCCGCCGGGCTGCTCGCCGGGATCCCGTCGGCTGACGGCACGCTCGCCGACATCGGCGGTGGCTCGCTCGAGCTGGTCCGGCTCGATCGCGGCCGCGTCGCCGGCGCCGCCAGCCTGCCGCTCGGCGTGCTGCGTCTGGCCGATCGCGCCCGGCAGGACATCGCGCGTGCCCGCGAGATCGTGGAGACGGATCTCGCGACGCTGCCCTGGCTCGGGGCCGGGCAGGGCAGGGACCTCTACCTGGTGGGCGGCGCCTTCCGTGCGCTCGCCCGCCTCCACATGGCCGAGACCCGCTACCCGCTATTGATCGTCCACCACTACGCGATCGAGCGCGAGGAGGCGCGCGCGTTCGCCGGCAGCGTGCCGACGATGCCGAAGCGCGCGATCGAGCGCGTCCCCGGCCTCCGCCGTCGCGCCGACGATCTTCCACTCGCTGCGGTGGTGCTGCGTCGGCTGCTCCGGGCCGTGATGCCGAAGCGCGTGGTGTTCAGCGCGCACGGCCTGCGGGAAGGCTGGTTCCTCGACCGGGTCGGGCGCCACGCTCCGGACGAGGACCCGTTCCAGGGTGCCACCGAGGAGCTCGGACGCTTGCTCGGCCGGGATCCCGGCCTGCCGGCGGCCCTCCGCGCCTGGACCGCGCCCCTGTTTCCGGACGAGACCCCGGACGAGGAGCGGCTCCGTGACGCCGCCTGCGCGCTCGCCGACATCGGCAGCCACGACCATCCGGAATACCGCGACGAGCAGTCCTTCCTCCGCGTGCTCCGTCAGCCGGGCGGGGCGCTCGACCATCGCGAGCGCGCGTTTCTCGCGATCGCGGTCGCGATCCGCTACGAGGCGGAGCCCGACGCCCGGTTCCTGGCGGAGGCCCGCTCGCTGCTCGACCCGGCGACCCTCGCGCGCGCCGACGCGCTCGGCTTCGCGCTCCGCCTCGCCGCCCATCTCAGCGCCGGAACGCCGGGGCTGCTCGCGGGCGCGACGCTCCGGCGCGAGGACCGGCACCTGCTGCTGACCGTCGCGCGCGGCCACGGCCTGATCGCCGGCGAGAGCCTCGGCCGCCGTCTCGACCGGCTCGCCGCCTCGCTCGGCCTCGAAGGCGCGATGACGGTGTCGGTCGCCTGAACCCGGTCCGGCAACACGGTCCGCCGATCCTGCTCGAACCGCTCCGGGCGGAGCATGCCTGCGTGATGTTCGCGGGTCTGGCGGACCCGAGAGGCTACCGCTTCCTGCCCGGCGATCCCCCGACCAGCGTCGAGGCGCTTCGCCTGGTCTACGACCGACAGCTGGTCGGCCGGTCCCGGGACGGCACCGAGACCTGGCTGAACTGGGTCGTGAGGGGGCCTCCGCTTCACGCGCCGCTGGGCTACACGCAGGCGACGATCCGGGATCGCGTCGCCACCGTCGCCTACCACGTGTTCCCCGTGCACTGGCGGCGCGGGATCGGCACCGCCGCCCTCGGCGGGACGCTCGACCAGCTGTTCACGACCGGTCTCGCGGGCGAGGTCCGGGCCTGCGTCGACACCCGGAACGATGCCTCGATCGCGCTCCTCCGCAAGCTCGGCTTTCGATGGCGGCGCACGATCCTGCGGGCCGACCACTTCAAGGGCAGCCGCAGCGACGAGTTCGAGTTCGCGCTCCCGCGCGAGACGTGGCCTCTCGTCGATCCGCCTCGCGGCTAACCGCTCTCGAGCGCTGAGCCCCTGAAATACATCGACTAAACGAAAGGGGTCTGGGGCCCGCGGCCCCAGCGGGGCCTGGGGCAGCGCCCCAACGCCGACGAACGTCGAGCGGCGGAGAGCCCCGACCAGGCTACCGCCCCGCCGGAAACCCGCCCTCGAAGGCGAGCTCGGCGAGCGGCAGGCGCGGACTGGGCTGCTCTCTCGCCTGGAGCATCTCCGGCAGCGTCGACTTGTCGCCAAGCCGGCCGATGGCGTACGCCGCCTCGACCCGGTAGCCCTGCGGCACGTCCAACTCGGCGAACGCGCGGTCGATGTCGAAACCGACCATGCCGTGGACATGCCAGCCCATCCGCGTCGCCTGCAGCGCCACGTTGCCCGATGCCGCCCCGGCATCGAGCGAATGGCTGTGCGACGGCACCTCCTTTTCGGCGCCGGGCGGCCGCATCAGGGAATTCGACACCAGGATCACCAGCGCGGACGCCTGGGCCGCCCAGCTCTGGTTGAACGGCACCAGCAGCCCGAAGAACCTGGCCCAGTGCGCGGTGTCGCGTCGGGCATAGAGGAAGCGCCAGGGTTGCGAGTTGTAGGAGGACGCCGCCCAGCGGCCCGCTTCCAGCATCGTCAGCAGGTCGGCCTCGGAGATCGCCTCTCCCGTGAAGGCGCGCGGCGACCAGCGCTCGAGGAACAGGGGATCGATCGGATGGTCGGCGGTGCGGCTGTTGGCCGTGGTCATGGCGGGGCCTGTCCTGTCTTCCGGGACCCGCCATCCAACGACAGAACGGCGGGAAGAGCAAAGCCGGACCGGGTTCCGCGATCCGGCCGCGTCAGGGAAGCGAGGGCACCGTGGCGAGATGCCGCGCGAGACGGTCGAGACACGCCTCGACCCGGAATGGTCTCCGTGCGCTCGGCGGGGTGAGGAGATGGACATGCAACGACGGCAGCGCCTCCCATTCGGGAAGCACCACCACGAGCCGGCCCGCGCGGACCTCGTCCACGATCATGAACTCCGGCAGCAGCGCGATCCCGAGACCCGCGAGCAGGCCCGCGGTCATCGCCTCGCCGTTGTTGACGCGGAACGGGCCCGAGGTCGCGACCGCCTTCTCGATGCCGTCACGCCGGAAGCGCCATCGCTGTGCCGCCGGGTGGTTGGCGTATTCGAGGCAGACATGGCGTCCGAGCGCGTCCGGGCTCGCGGGCGCGCCGACGCGCGCGAGATAGGCGGGGGAGGCGAGGAGATGTCGCCGCATCGCCGAGACCCGCCGTGACCGAAGCCCGCTGTCCGGCAGCGCCGCCAGCCGGACCGCGACGTCGAACCCTTCGGCCACGAGGTCGACGACGCGGTCGTCCAGCGCCAGGTCGATCCGGAGGTCCGGGTAGGCCGCGAGGAAGTCCGGGACGAACGGGGCGACGAACCGGACACCGAACGACATCGGGGCGGCGATCCGGAGCAGCCCGCGCGGCCGCGTCGCCGCCCCGGTCGCCTCCTCCTCGACGGCCTCGGCCTCGCGCACGACCCGTCTCGCGCTCTCGGCGACCGTGCGTCCGAGTTCCGTCAGCGCCACGCTCCGCGAGGTTCGCGCGAGCAGCGCCGCGCCGACCCGGGCCTCGAGCCGCGCCACTGCCTTCGACACGGTGGCGGTCGAGACGCCGAGCGCCGCCGCGGCGGCTGCGAACGACCCGAGCTCGGCGACCCGGGCGAAGATCGCCCATCCTTCCAGGTCCGGCAGGCGTGACACGAAGAGACCTCCTGAACGGAAACGATGAGTTTCAAGCGTTTCCGTTTCGGGCAGCCCCCGCAAGGTCCAAGGTCCGCCGACACATCCACCAGGGATCGGAGAGCGGCGATGGCGAAGGTTCTCGTGCTGTACTACTCGACCTACGGCCACGTGGAGACGATGGCCGAGGCGGTGGCGGACGGAGCGCGCGCCGGAGGCGCCACCGCCGACATCCGGCGGGTGGCGGAACTCGTGCCGGACGAGGTCGCGCGGGCCGGCCACTTCAAGCTCGACCAGGCGGCGCCGATCGCCAGGCCGGACGATCTCGTCGACTACGACGCGATCGTCGTCGGGTCGCCGACCCGCTACGGGCGCCTCACCAGCCAGATGGCCCAGTTCTGGGACCAGACCGGCGGGCTCTGGTTCCAGGGCAAGCTCGTGGGCAAGCTCGGTGCCGCCTTCACCTCGACGGCGAGCCAGCATGGCGGCCAGGAGACGACGCTCTACTCGATCCTTACCAACTTCCTGCATCACGGCATGGTGGTGACCGGGCTTCCGTACAGCTTCCAGGGCCAGCTCACGCTGTCCGAGGTCTCGGGCGGCACGCCGTATGGCGCCTCCACGATCGCCGCGGGCGACGGGTCGCGCGCGGTCAGCGAGAACGAGCGCGCGGGCGCCCGCTTCCTCGGCGAGCACGTGGCGAGGCTCGCGGCGAAGCTCGCCGGCTGACAATCCGGGGCCGTCCCGGGTTCCGGCCTGCTACGACGCCGCGCCGGCATCGAGCCGACCGGCATCCGGGCTGATCCTGGAGGACGCGGCGAAGGCGATCACGGCGCCGAGCACCAGCCACCCGGCCCACACCCACACGAGGCGCCCCGGCAGGTCACGGAGCAGGAAGACCACGACGGCGAGCTGAGACCCGATCGCGGCCGCGGCGGCCGCGAACAGGACCGCGCGCGGGATGGCGAGCGGCGAGCGCGCGTAGGCGTCCGGGTCGCGTCGCGCGTTGAGCGGCGCGCACAACACCGAGAGCATCGCCGATCCGCAGGCGCCGAGGCCGCCGATCCGCACCACCTCACCGACATCGAGTCCGGCGAGCGTCGGCACCACCCCGATCGCGCCGAGCAGGCAGAGCGGAAAGACCGGCGCACCGCGCCGGTTCGCGCGTGCCAGGCGCTGGGGGAGCCAGCCGTCGCGGCACACCATCAGGATGCTCCGGCTTCCCCACAGCATGTGCGTGTTCATGATCCCGAGCATGCTGACGAGGCCCGCACCGATCCCGAACAGGATCGCGCCGTCGCGTCCGAACACCCGGCGTGCGACGAGGTCGAGCGCCGGCGCGGCCGGAAGCCCCGGCACGCCGGCCGCGACCAGCGCGACCCCGATGTAGAGAACCGCCGCGAGCGCGGTCGCCCCGAGGATCGCGACCGGGACGTCGCGTGCCGGCCGTTTCATCTCGCCCGCGAGCTCGGAGACCAGCGTCGCCCCGCTGATCGGGAAGGTGAGAAGGGCGGCGACGGCGAACAGCTCGCCCCAGCCATGCGGCACGAGATCGGCGAGCCGGCGCGGATCCACCACGGGCGCGCCGGCAATCGCGAGGGCCGCGATCGAGATCCCAACCACGGCCACGATCGCGATGTTCGCGCGCCCCGAGATCTCGGTCCCGAGCAGGTTCAGCGCGAGCACGAACGCCAGCGCCGCGAGACCGGCCGCGCGCACCGGAACCGCGGGCAGCAGGGCGTGCAGCGTCGCCCCGAACGTCACGGCATAGGCGGCGAGGCCGACATGGGTGCCGAGGACCATCCAGAACCCGAGGAAGCCCGCGGCGGGATGGATGAAATGCGCCGGCCAGCGATAGAGCGACCCCGAGACCGGACGCGCCGCGCCGAGCACGGCATACGGCAGGCTGACCAGGAGCACGGCGGCGCAGGCGATCGCGTAGGCGAGGGCGGCGCCGGCGCCGGTGAGCGAGACCGCGGTTCCGGTCAGCACGACCACGCCGCCGCCGATGACCTGCTTCAGGGCCACCGAGAACGCGACCGGAAGATCGACGTTGCGGGACAGCTCCCCCGTCACTCGTCGCGCCACGGGAGATGCCGGACCCCGGGCACGGCGAGCAGGATGAGCGTGCTCGCGACCATGAACGCGCTGCCGAACAGCAGCACCGCCGACGAGCCGGCCGCGTGCGCGGCGGGTCCGGCCAGCGCGTAGCCGACCGGCGACAGCGCGATCGTGCCGAGCCAGTTGTAGGCGGAGACCCGCGACAGCAGCGCGTCCGGCACGTTCCGTTGCACCACGGTGTCGAACAGGGACAGGAACAGCGCGACCCCGACGCCCGACACCAGCGAGCCCGCGAGCAGCAGCCAGAGCGGGGCGCGGAACGCGAGCAGGGCCGGCGTTCCGCCGAGGCCGAGACTGCCGATCAACGCCGGCATCAGCGGGTGGGCCGGCCGCAGGCGCATCGCGTACACCGCGCCGAGCAGGCCGCCGACCCCGTCGGCCGCCAGGATCGCGCCCCAGGCCGCCGAACCGCTGCCGTGGCTGAACATCGTGGACCCGATCACGAGAAAGGGCGCGAAGGTGAAGAGCTGCGCGAGGCCGCCCTGCGTCACGATGGTCCACAGCCAGGTCCGCTCGCGGAACCCGGTCCATCCGGCGGCGAGCTGCCGCAGCATCGGCTCCGACCGTGCCCGCTCGGCGGGTCGCGGCCGGAGCAGGAGGAGGCAGACGAGGCTGATCGCCGCGGTCGCCGCATCGACTGCGACCGCGGCGCCGCTGCCGACGGTCGCGATCAGCACCCCGGCGATCCCTGGTCCGGCCACCCGCGCCGCCGCCTTGGCCAGCCCCGACAGCGCGTTCGCGTCCTGGAGGTTCTCGGCGCTCGCGATCTGCGGCACGAACCCGGTCAGCGCCGGGTTGAAGAACGCCTGGCCGATCCCGAGGATCGAAGCCAGAGCCATGATCAGCAGCACCGGCGGCCGTCCGGTCAGCAGCAGGATCGCGAGACAGGTCTCGCTCGCGAGCCGGAGCAGGTCGGAGGCGATCATCACCGCCCGTCGCGGCAACCGGTCCGCAACCACGCCGCCGAGCAGCAGGAGGGCGGCGAGCGGCACCGTCTCGGCGGCAAGCACCGCGCCCACCGCGCCGGAGCCGTGCCCCTGCTTCAGCACCGCGAACGATAGCGCGACGGGGACCATCGAGGACCCGGTCAGCGAGGCCGTGTAGCCGGTGAAGAAGATCCGGCAGTCCCGCTCGCGCCGCAGCACCCCGAGCCGCTGGCCGACGAAGCGACGGATCGCCGACTGCCCCGTGACCGAGGGTGCGGCGTCCGGTGCCGGCGGCGCGCTGCGCTCGTCGGAGGCACTTCCCATCAGGCTCAGCGCTCCCGGCTGCCGCGTCAGACGCGAGATGCGTCGTGATCGGCAAACGACAACGAGGCTTCGGTCCGGAGCGCCTGATCAGCCCGCGCGGTCACGCCCGCCGACGCGCGCGGGGCGAGGTCCGGGTGCCGGTCCGCCGGGCTCACTCGGCGGTCTTCAGGTCGACCACGTCGAGGCGCGTCACCCGAGCGGGCCGTTTCAGGATCGCGCGCGAGCGGGCGAGCAGCGACTTCGCCCCCTCGCCCGCGAGGTGGGCGCGTCGGGCGCGCTCGTCCGGGAAGCTCTCGAAGATCTCGAACACCCGGCGGTTCCGCCGGAGCCCGAACCAGGGGAGTGTTCCGGGCTCGGTCGCGACACTCCGCCGGATCTCGGCGAGGAGGTCCATGAGTTCGGCCTCGCGGCCCCGTCTCGCGTGCAGCGTGATGTGCAGCCCCTTGGCGATCCGGCGCGGACCCTTGGCGCCGCGGAACACCGCCCGGCGGTGCGGGACCGCCCGCCAAGCGAGCCCGAGCGCGAAGGTCGCCCCGGCGAGCGAGAGCGCGCTCGCCAGCGGTCGCGCGGCCGCCTCGGTGTAGAGGCTCGTCTCCCGCGCGGTTCCCGGATAGTTGCCCCTCGTCTCGAGCGCCTCCGTCGGCCCGTCGAGCCCGCTCCGGTCGCGCGCCCGTCGCGGCGTCGCCCCGCTCGGCGTCCCGGGCACCATCGTCCGTGCGAGCAGCCTGTCCGCGAGGCCGGGCAGCAGGTGCCCGAACGCTCCCGCCATCCGGGCGCTGCCGCCGACATAGAGGTCGCGCAACGGATGGGCCGCCGCGCGCAGGATCGCGCGCGCCACCACCTCGGGCGCGTACACCGGGGGCGGCGCGTGCTTCGGCTCGCTCGCGAGATAATTCTTGGCGTTGATCGTGTAGGGCGTGTCGATCGGACCCGGCTTGATCAGCGTGACCGCGACCGGCCAGCCGTCGCTGTCGATCTCCGCCCGGAGCGCCTCGGTGTAGCCCTTGATCGCGTGCTTCGAGGCCGAATAGAAGCCTTGGAGCGGGATCGCGCGCTCCGATACCTCGCTCCCGAGATTGATGATCGCGCCACCGGTCGCGCGCAGATGCTTCAGCGCTTCCCGCGTGCCCAGCACGAGACCCCAGAAATTCGTCTCGAACAGCTTCCGCGCGTCGGCCAGCGGCACATCCCCGAGCCTGCCGTAGACGCTGACGCCGGCGTTGTTCACCCAGGTGTCGATGCCGCCGAACGCCTCCACCGCGCGCGCCGCCAGTGCGGCGAGGTCGTCCGCGCTGGTGACGTCGCCGGCCACGAACTCCGCCCGGCCGCCCGCGGCGCGGATCGCCTGCACGGCCTCGGCGAGCGCGCCCGCGCTCCGGCCGAACAGCACCACGCGCGCGCCCTGCGCCGCCGCCATCCGCGCCGTCGCGAGCCCGATCCCGGAGGACGCGCCGGTCACCACGATCACCTGGTCGGCGACCTTCTTCAGCTTCGGCTTCATCGTCGCGATCTCCCGTTCCGGGAGCGTCAACGGAAACCACCCCGCGCTGTTCCGCGCGGGCGAGGTCAGCGCCGATAGAGCTCGCGCGCGAGCAGGGCGCTCGCGGTCGACAGCGCCGCCGCGACCGCCATCAGGACCAGCCCGTCGACCACGAGCGTGCCGGGGGTCAGAAGATGGCCGCCCACCGTCACGTCGGACGGCACGTGGTCCTGCAGGCCGTTCAGGATGTCCTGCATCTGCCCGTCGCCGGTCTGGATCAGCCCGAGCACGCGCGGGAGCGCGAACCAGCCGGCCCCCACCACGAACAGCAGCGGCGCGAGCAGTTCGGCCAGCTGCTGCGCCAGGCCGAACGCGAAGTGGACGATGCCCCAGACCGTGACCCGGGCCGCGTGCCCGGCGATCCGCGGCGCCCGACGCCGTCCTTCCGAGAGGACGCGGCGCCAGCGGTCCCGCCCCTCGCGCTCCCGGCCGTTGCCGTCCTCGAACCTGCGGTCCATCGCGCCATCCATCCCGTATCCTATCCAATCGCCGGCCGGCGGGCGAGAGCGACATGGAGCAGGGCCGCGAGAAGGCAGGCCGGAACGGTGGCGCCCCAGGCGGGCCGGAACGTCGCGATCGCCTGGTAGGCGCCGATACCGACGGTCCAGGCGAGCAGCGCCGACACGCGCCATCCCGCCGTGAACCAGTAGGCGCCATCGCGTTGCGAGAGGGCGGCCAGATCGATCGAGCGGCGTCGGAGCAGGAAATGATCCGCGATCAGCACGCCGAACAGCGGCGCGAAGACCGAGCCGAGCAGGCCGAGGAACGTCTCGTAGCGCCCGAGCGGCAGGAACGCCGCGAGCACCGTCGCGACGATGCCGATCGGCACCGCCAGCGTCCGGACGTCCGCGAGGCGGCCGGCCGGCGCGAGCAGTGCCGACGAGACGGCGGCCGAATGGATGTCGGCAAATGCGTTCTCGGTCTCGTCGACCAGGATCAGCAGGAGCGGGAGGCCGAGCAGGGCGGCGGCGAGCCGCGGCAGCAGCAGCGCGCCGCCGCCGGCGAGGAACGCGAACCCGGCGCCCATCGCGCAGAACCAGGCCGTGCCGAGCGCCTGGCCGAGGAAGGCCCCGCGTCCCATCGCGCGCGAGGTGCGGCCGAAGCGGGTGTAGTCGGCGATCAGCGGCAGCCAGGAGATCGGGAGGGCCACGATCAGGTCGACCGCGGCGCCGAACGCGAGGCTGCCGTCGCCGCGCCGTCCGAGCACGCCGGCGAGATGCGGGTCGTCGAGCAGCAGGATCGTGAACAGGACGGACGCCAGCACCACGAGCCCGAACCCGTAGGCCCTGAGGAACCGCCGGACCCCGGACAGCGGCCCGAGCGCCGCCATCGCGGTCGCGACGAGGCCGAACGCGATCGTGAGCGGGACCGGATCGGCGCGGCCGGCCCAGCGCGTCTCCAAGGCGGCGCCCGCGTCCCGCATCGCGATCACTTCGAAGGCACCCCAGCCCACGAGCTGCAGCGCGTTGAGGACGGCGGCGAGCCGCGCGCCGCGGATGCCGAGCGCCGGCCGGAGCGTCCCCATCGCCGACAATCCGGTGTCGGCGCCGACCACGGCCGCGCCGGCCAGCAGCCCGGCGCCGAGGCCCGTTCCCGCCAGCACCGCCGCCATCGCCGCGCCGAAGCCGAGCCCCGGGGCCAGCAGCGCCCCGGTCTGCAGCACGAGAAGTCCGATGCCGAGGCTGAACCAGAGCGCGAACGCGTCGCGCTCGCCGAGCACGCGGCGCGCCCCGGCGGCGGGGACCACCGGGTCGTAGTCGGGGATCCCGGGGCCGGGCATGGCGGCGTCCCTGTTCGGACCGATCGCGCGTTCAGCTGCCCGCCGCGAGCAGGTGCCGCAGCCCCTCGATCGGCTCCGCGGACGCCCCGGCGGCGGACGCCTCGATCGCGCGATAGAGCGCCAGCGCGCGCTCGCCCGTCCCGGTCAGCCGCGCGCCGCCACCGCCGTCGCCGCCGCGCGCGGCGGCGACGAGCGGAACCCCGAACGCCGCCCGCATCGCGTCCACGAGATCCCAGGCCCGCTTGTAGCTCATGCCCATTGCCCGCCCGGCGGCGGCGATCGAGCCATGCGTCCGCACGCCGTCGAGGAGGTCCGCCCGGCCCGGTCCCATCAGCACGCGTCCCTCGATCACCACCCGGACGTGCAGGCCGGAGCGGTTCGGGTGGCGGATCCCGGTCACCGGCCGCGCAGCCGCGGCTTCCGGCGCCTCAATGGACCCACCGCCTGGCCATGAAGGCGTCCTCGAGCGTCGCATGGGCCCGGTCGGGCGGCATCCGGTCGCTGTCGACCATCCCGTTCCGCCAGCCGTGCGCGTAGGCCCGGGAGCACCCGGCACGACACGGCGCGCCAACGCTACCGTCCATGTAGCCGTCCAGGATTTCGCCTTCGTCGAGGGTCCGGAAATCCTCGATCGTGAGTACCGGCTCGAACACGTCCATCGCTCCCCTGTCTCGATCCTTCTCGTTCGGCCTACGCTGGAGCCGTTACCGCGTTCAGATATCGCGACCGCCGTTCGCATGCCTATCACCGCGGTCCGAGTACCGTCAGCAGGATCAGCCGCCGGGCTCGCCTCACGATCAAGGGACCCCGACATGCCGCACCCGCACATCCTCTCCGTCACCGATCCCGCGTCGCTGCCGAGGCAGATCGTCCCGCCTCGCCACAAGGTTCGTTGCTACCGGGCAGCCCTCGCGCTCGGCGAGCGGACCCGCGCCGACGCCTATTCGCTTCGCTACGCCTCTTATCTTGACAGCGGCTTCATCGAGCGGCGACCCGAGGCGACATTCCACGACGGCTACGACGCGCTGGCCGACGCGCAGACGATCGTCGTCTACGAGGAAGGCCGGGCGGTCGCGTCGGTCCGGGTCTGCTTCCTGGCCGACCACGATAAGCGGTCTCCGGCGCACCAGGCGTTCCCGGACGAGGTGGACCGGATCCTCGCCGAGACGTCGTGCGGCCGCACCTCGACCAAGGCGGCGGAAATCACCCGCCTGGTCCGCAGCCCGAATTCGGCCAACAACCAGGGACTGGTGTTCCTGCTGTATCGGCTCGCCGGACGCCTCGTGCTCGCCCGGGACGTCCAGGTGATCCTGTCCAGCGTGCGCCGCAACCACGCGCCGTTCTATCGCCGTCTCGGCTTCGCCGCCGTGACCGGCGAGCGGCCCTATCCGGGCCTGAACTGCCCGATGAGCCTTCTCCGGTGCGCGCGGAGCGACTATGATCGGGTCCGCGCCGGATTCCCGATCATGGATCCGGATGCCGTGCCGCCGGGCCTCTTCGACGGTTTCGAACGCGGACAGCCGATCGACATGCCCTTGATCTTCAACTCATGATCATCGAGCGGTGATCCTCGATTGACGGCCCCGACAGGCGTCCGTCGCGCGTCGCTTCCGGCCGATCGGAACGAACGATGACCGCGCGTCCGCTTCTGGCTTTGCTGTCGACATCCTGCTTCGCCTCATTCGCCTGGGGCGTCGGCAGGCATTTCGCCCGATCGTCCGGGATGCCGGTCGGGATGAGGGCGGTGTCCGCGCTGAGCCTCGCCGGCTTCGTCGACTTCGCCGCGGCCCTGGCACGGCGGCGCGAACCGGCCCGCCGCGTCCTTCCGGCTTCGATGATGCTGTCGTCCCTCCTGCTGTTCTGGTGGGCGGTCCGCACGTCGGGGCGAAGCCGCCTCGCGCTCGCCTTCGATGGCGCCGCGCCCACGGAGCTGCTGGCCACCGGGCCGTGGCGGCATGTCCGTCATCCCTTCTATCTCTCCTACCTCGTGTTCTGGACCGCGACCGCGATCGCGATCGGCCGTGCCCGCGCGTGGCTGCCGGTCCTGACCTTCGGTGCGCTCTACACCGCGGCGGCCCGGGCCGAGGAACGTCGGTTCGCCGCCTCCGTGCTCGACCGCGACTACGCCGCGTACCGGTCGGCAACGCCGATGTTCGTCCCGGTCCGGATCCTGAGGGCGGCGGCGACGTTGTGGGGATCCCGGAACGGGGTGTCGGCCGCCTGACGCGAGCGTCTCGGCCAGAGCGTCCGGGATCCGGCGTCACGAACGGGGGCGTCGGGCAGGGCAGGAGGCCCTTGCGCTTGCGTATCCCGCCGATCCTGTCCGGTCTTCGCCGCTTGCTCTCGCCACCGCGCGGGGCCGACCTCTCGTCGGCGGTCCGGAGCGAGCAGATCAAGCTCCTGTCGCTCGCTCTCCGTCTGTTCGCGGCGGCGGGCATCACGACCGCGGCGCTCGTGGCATGGGATTTCCGCGGCGCGCTTTCCGGTCCCGCGTGGGCGCCGTGCGTCGCGATCCCGCTCGGCTACGCGCTGCTGCTGCACGAGGATCGTCGCCGCCACCGGACCGGCTCGGAGGCGGCTTTTCTCCGTCGCTCGATCGTCCTGCTCGGCGCCCTCGGCGCCCTCTGGGGCATCCTCATCAACACGCTGCTCGCCCACGCCGACCGGGTGCAGATCGGCCTGCTGGACGCGCTCCTCGTCGCGCTCGTCTCGACGCCGCTGATCGCGGCTCCGCTGTCCGCCGCTGCCGCCTTCTGGATCCCGAGCGCCGTCTCGGGCCTGCTGGTCCTGCTCCGGAGCAGGCCGGTCGATCCCTACATCCTGCTCTGCTTCGGCGGCTATCTCACGTTCACGGCGGCGGCGATCGTGATGTGGAACCGGTTCGCGATCGAGCGGTCGATCGGCCGCATCGTCCAGGAGCGGCAGAACCAGACGATCAACCTGTTCCTCAAGAGCTACCAGGAAGGCGCCTCCGACTGGCTGTGGGAGACCGGCCCGGATCTCCGCCTCGTGCATGTCTCCCCGCGCTTCGAGGAGATCGCCCGTGCGGCCGGCGTGGCACCCGACGGGATCACCTTCGCGGACCTGTTCGCCGACGACCCCGGCGAGGGCGGCCGGCACACGATCGCCGGCATCCTCGCGAGCCGCGACGCCTTTCGCGATCTCGCGATGCGCGTGACGGTGTCCGGCACCACGCGATGGTGGAGCCTGACCGGCCGGCCGATCGAGGGCGCCGACGGCCGGTTCGCCGGCTATCGCGGGATCGGCTCGGACGTCACCGACGTACGGCGCGCCGAGCAGCAGGTCCGCTACCTCGCCCATCACGACAGCCTGACCGGCCTCGCGAACCGCGCCGCCTTCATGGCGGCACTCGCCGAGACGTGCGCGCGCGCCGAGGCCGGGATCGCCGGCCAGGGTCTCGCGCTCCTCATGCTCGACCTCGATCGGTTCAAGGGGGTCAACGACACGCTCGGGCACGGGGCCGGGGACGAGCTCCTCGGCTTCGTCGCCGAGCGGATGCGGAACTGCCTCCGTGGCGACACCGTGATCGCGCGTCTCGGCGGCGACGAATTCGGCATCATCGCCGCCGCCGCCGACCAAGCCGAGGCGGAGGCGATCGCCCGCCGCCTCATCACCACGATCGGACAGACCTACAGGCTGCGCGGCCTGAACCAGTCGATCGGCGTCAGCGTCGGGATCGCCCTGATCGGCCGGGACGCGAGCGCCCCCGATCTCTGCATGCAGCACGCCGACATCGCGCTCTATGCGGCCAAGGAGGGCGGCACCGGCCTGTTCCGCTGCTTCGAGCCGCGGCTGCTCGGACGCAGCCAGGAGCGGCTTGAGCTGCTCCGCGCGCTCGAGGCCGCCGTGCGGCAGCGGACGCTCACGCTCGCCTTCCAGCCGATCGTCGATCTCCAGCGTGGACGGATCGTCACCGTGGAGGCGCTCTGCCGCTGGAACCATCCCGTGCTCGGGATGATCCCGCCCTCCGTGTTCATTCCGCTCGCCGAGGAGAGCGGGTTGATCGGCGAGCTCGGCGTCTGGGCGCTCGCGGAAGCCTGCCGCGCGGCGCTGGCCTGGCCGCACGACGTCAGGGTCGCGGTCAACGTCTCGCCGATCCAGATCAAGGCGACCGATTTCGAGGAGCGGGCCCGCCGCGCGATCCTCGCGACCGGGCTGCCGTTCGAGCGCATCGACCTCGAAGTGACCGAACACGCCACCATGAACGCGACCGACAACGTGCTCGGCACGCTGCGCCGTCTGCGCGAGGCCGGCTGCCATCTCGTGCTCGACGATTTCGGGGCGGGGTATTCGGCGCTCAGCTACCTGACGGAATTCAGCTTCGACGCGATCAAGCTCGACGCCGGTTTCGTCCAGGGGATCGACACCGATCCGGTCAAGGCGGCGATCGTGCGCCTGGTGGTCGAGCTCGCCGGAGAGCTCGACCTGCCGGTGACCGCCGAGGGGGTCGAGACGGGCGCGCAGAGTGCGATGGTGAGCGCGCTCCGGATCCGCTACGCGCAAGGCTACGCGCTGGGCCGGCCGGCCGGCGCCGACGAGATCCGCATCGCGCTCGCCGCCCAGCAGCGCACCCTGCTGGCACCGGGCGATCACGCCCTGGACGGCGGGTACGCCGGGCGGCCCTGACGGGCGCGCGGAGGCGCGTCGGCGCGGCCGGCCCGGATCCCGCGGCCTCTGTTTGCGACCGCCGCCCTTTGACGAACGCATCCGCCGCATAAATGCTGAGGCCCGCCCCGCCGACCAGGACCATCGATGACCGTGAAGCCGCTGCCGCCGCCGATCCCCAGCGCGCCCGATGGGGGCGCCGTGCCGGCCGGGGCGGAGACGATCGAGGGTTTGGCCGCGGGCGTCCTGCCGACCTGGGACCTCTCCGCGCTCTACGCGTCGCCGGACGATCCCGCGATCGAGGCGGATGCCGGTCGTCTCGCCACCGAGGCCGCCTCCTTCGAACGGCGGCTGAAGGGCACGCTCGCGACGCTCGACGCCGCCGCGCTCGCCGCCGCCATCGAGGCCTTCGAGGCGATCGAGGAGGGACTGGGACGGCTCGGCTCCTATGCCAGCCTGCTGTTCTCCGGCGATGGCGCCGATCCGCTGCGTGGTCGCTTCCTGCAGTCGGTGAGCGAGCGCCTCACCGCCATCGGCACCCATCTCGTCTTCTTCACCCTGGAACTCGCCTCGATCGACGACGCCGCGCTCGATCAGCTGATCGAGAGCGATCCCGCCCTCGCGCGCTATCGGCCCTGGCTTCGCGATCTCCGCGTGTTCCGGCCGCACCTGCTCGATCCCGCGATCGAGACGGTGCTACACGAGAAGGAGGTGACGGGGCGAGCCGCCTGGCAGCGCCTGTTCGACGAGACGATGGCCGGGCTCGTGGTGCCGGTCGGCGAGGCGAAGCTGACCGTGAGCGCCGCCCTCAACCTCCTGTCCGACCCGGACCGTGCGGTCCGCGAGCGCGCCGCCGTCGCGATCGGCCAAGTGCTGGCCGACAACATCCGGCTGTTCTCGCTCCTGACCAACACGCTGGCCAAGGACAAGCAGATCGTCGACGGCTGGCGACGCTACCCGCGGCCCGGCTCCTACCGGAACCGCTCGAACATGGTCGAGGACGAGGTCGTCGACGCGCTGGTGGACGCCGTGGTCGCGGATTACGGGCGCACCAGCCATCGCTACTACGCGCTCAAGGCACGCTGGCTCGGCCTGCCGAAGCTGCAGCACTGGGACCGCAACGCGCCGCTTCCCGACGACGCGGACCTGCACGTTCCCTGGCCGGAGGCTCGGGCCCGTGTCGAGGCGGCCTACCAGGCGTTCGATCCGAGGATCGGCGGGATCGTGTCCCGCTTCTTCGACAATCCCTGGATCGACGCACGGCCGATGCCGGGGAAGTCGGGCGGCGCCTTCGCCCATCCCACCGTTCCTGCCGCGCACCCCTTCATCCTGATGAACTATCACGGCCGCACCCGCGACGTGATGACGCTCGCCCACGAGCTCGGCCACGGCGTGCACCAGATCCTCGCCGCCGGGCAGGGCTACCTCCAGTCCTCGACCCCGCTGACGCTGGCCGAGACCGCGAGCGTGTTCGGCGAGATGCTGACCTTCCGTTCCCTGCTCGACGCCGAGACCTCCCCGGACCGGCGGCGGCACATGCTGGCCGGAAAGGTCGAGGACATCCTGAACACGGTGGTGCGCCAGGTGGCGTTCTACCGTTTCGAGACGCGACTCCACGATGCCCGCGCGCAGGGCGAGCTGCTGCCGGACGAGATCGGCCGGATCTGGCTCGACGTGCAGCGGGAGAGCCTCGGGCCGGCCTTCGAGTTCACCCCGGACTACGCGAACTACTGGGCCTACGTGCCGCATTTCGTGCACTCGCCGTTCTACGTCTATGCCTACGCCTTCGGGGACTGCCTCGTCAGCGCGCTCTACGCCACCTTCGAGGCCGCGGAGAGCGGGCAGGCCGACGGCGCGCCGTCCAGCTTCCGCGACCGCTACGTCGAGATGCTGCGGGCTGGCGGCACGCTGCGCCACCGGGAGCTGCTGGCGCCGTTCGGCCTCGACGCGGCGGATCCCGGCTTCTGGCGCCGCGGGCTCGACATGCTGTCGGGCTTCATCGACGAGCTGGAACGGGAGGGCTGAGGGCGGTGTCCGGAACCGGCGGCGACGGCCGCGACCGGCTGCGCTCGAGCGTGTTCGGCGAGCTCCGCCGGTTCGCGAGGACCTCGGGCGCGGTCGGCGGGATCGCGGCCCGTGTCGCCGGCGAGCGCGTGTTTGGGGTCCGGGCCGACCGCACCGCGCATGCCGAGGATCTCCGCGCCGTGCTCGGCGGTCTCAAGGGCCCGCTGATGAAGGTGGCGCAGTTCCTGTCCACCGTGCCCGACGCGCTGCCGGCGGAGTACGCGGCCGAGCTCGCCGAGCTTCAGGCGAACGCGCCGCCCATGGGGTGGAGCTTCGTCCGCCGCCGGATGAACGCCGAACTCGGCCCCGCCTGGCAATCGCACTTCACCCGCTTCGGGCAGAGCGCCGCCGCCGCGGCGAGCCTCGGACAGGTGCATCGCGCGACGCTCGTCGACGGACGGGAGGTCGCGTGCAAGCTCCAGTATCCGGACATGCCATCCACGGTCGAGGCCGACCTCCGCCAGCTCAAGGTCGCGATGGCGATCTATCACCGGATGGACAGCGCGATCCGTCAGGACGAGGTCTACAAGGAGCTGGTGGCCCGGTTCCGCGAGGAGCTCGACTACCTCCGGGAGGCGTCCCACCTCCGCCTCTACCGCCACATGCTGGACGGACACGACCGGATCCACGTGCCCGAGCCCGTGACGTCGCTCTCGACGTCGCGCCTGCTCACGATGGAGTGGCTGGAAGGCCGGGGGCTGCAGCAGACGCTGGACGCGGGCATGGACCAGGACGCACGCAACGATGCCGCGCGCGCCCTGTTCGCCGCATGGTACGTGCCGCTCTACCGATACGGCGTGATCCACGGGGATCCGCATCTCGGCAACTTCCAGGTCCGGTCCGATCGCGGCATCAACCTGCTCGACTTCGGCGCGATCCGGATCTTCCCGGCCCGCTTCATCACCGGCGTGATCGAGCTCTACCGGGCGGTTGAGACCAACGACGAGGACCGCGCCCACCACGCCTACCGGGCGTGGGGCTTCACCGACATCACCCGCGAGACGATGCAGGTGCTGAACGAGTGGGCGCGCTTCCTCTACGAACCGCTGCTCGACGACCGGGTCCGACGCATCCAGGAGACCGACGACGCCAACTACGGCCGCGTGACGGCCGAGCGCGTGCATGCCGGGCTGCAGCGCACCGGCGGGGTGCGGCCGCCCCGGGAGTTCGTGCTGATGGACCGCTCGGCGATCGGCCTCGGCAGCGTGTTCCTCCGCCTCAAGGCCGAGCTGAACTGGTCCCGGATGTTCCACGAGCTGATCGAGGGCTTCGACGAGGCCCGGGTGGCGGCCGCCCAGGCCGAGGCGCTGGCAGGGGCGCGTGTGCCGGCTCCGGCCCCCTGACCGACGCCGCGGGCCGGGTCGCCGCTATTCCGAGACGATCCGGAGCGAAGGCTTCCGGACCCCCATCAGCTCGCGATAGACCGCAAGGTAGTCCTCGGCCATCCGCCGCGCCGTGAAGCGCTGCTCGAAGCGACGGCGGATCGCCTTGTTGTCGAACCGGGCCAGCCGGCTGATCGAGGCGATCGCGCTGGTCTCGTCCTCGACGATCAGGCCGGTCAGTCCGTCCTCCAGGATCTCCGGCACCGAGCCTCGATTGAAGGCGATCACCGGCGTGCCGCAGGCCATCGCCTCGATCATCACCAGGCCGAACGGCTCGGGCCAGTCGATCGGCATCAGCAGGCCGGCGGCGCCGGACAGGAAGGCCGGCTTCTGGGCGTCGTTGATCTCGCCGATCAGCTCGACCCCGCCCGCGCCCAGCAGCGGCCGGATGACCTGCTCGAAATACTCGGCATCCGCGCGGTCGACCTTGGCCGCGATCTTGAGCGGGATCCCGGCCGCGCGCGCGATCCGGATCGCCTTGTCGCACCCTTTCTCCGGACAGATCCGGCCGAGGAACGCGAGGTAGGAGCGATCGCTTCCGGTCGGCGTCAGCAGCCGCTCCGGCAGGCCGTGCAGCACCGTGCGGACGAAGTTCGCCTGCGGCAGGGGACGCCGCTGGCTGTTCGAGATCGAGACCACCGGCGGCTTGCTGAAGCGGTTGAACACCGGTTGCAGCTCCGGCAGGTCGAGCCGTCCGTGCAGCGTGGTGACGAAGGGCTTGCTCATCCGGCCGAACAGGCTGAACGGCCAGTAGTCCATGTGGAAATGGAGGACATCGAACTGGTCCGCCATCTGCGCCACATCCTCCATCAGGAGCATGTGCGGCGCGATCGGGTCGCGGATCGCCGGATCGAGGCGGAGCGCCCGCGGCCAGGTCGCGTGCAGGGTCGCGGCCGTCACGCTGTCGCCGCTCGCGAACAGCGTCACGTCGTGCCCGAGCGCCACCAGCTCCTCGGTGAGGAACGAGACCACGCGCTCGGTGCCCCCGTAGAGCTTGGGCGGGACGGCCTCGTGAAGCGGCGCGATCTGGGCAATGCGCATCGACGATCTCCTGTTCGGACGTGAAGCTACTTAGACCGTGAAAACCGGGCAATTCTGCGGCGCGGCCGGGGTCTCCGTGCGGCGTTCCCGACGGGGTCGCCTGTTCGCGCGGGTTGAAGACGCGGTAAGACGGTCACGGGACGCAGGCTGACGGCGATTTGATTTGGAGGCGTAAGGACTTCCCGGCGTCCTGCACGTCATGTCCCGCCGGGGGGAGTCGCGCGGCGGCCGCTTTGCTGCCATCTCCCGGACCGCGGGGCGGCCACGCCCCACGTTCCGGCGACGGTCCGGGATCTTTGTTGCCGGGATCCTTGTTGAAACGACGATCGAGGACGACCCAATGCTCGACCGGGCCGCCGCGCCGCCGGACCCCAAACCCCGCGATCTGACCCGGTACGCCCGGAGCCCGATCGGCTTCATGCTCCACTACGTGGTGCATCGCCGGCTGGCCCATCTCGCCATCCTGTTCTCGGTCGTGCTCGGTGTCGCGTGCTCGGTGAGCTCGTCGTTCGCGAGCAAGCTGCTGGTCAACGCGCTGCAGAACGCGGCGGTTCATCACGGTCACGGCGCGACGCGGCAGATCTGGGTCGCGGTGGTCATCCTCCTCGCGCTGATCGCGATCGACAACCTGTCCTGGCGGCTCGGCGGCTGGATCTCGACCAGCACCTTCGTCGAGGTGACCGGGGATCTCCGGCGCGACCTGTTCCGGCATCTGACCGGCCATTCGCCGACCTACTTCGCCGACCGCATGCCGGGCACGCTCGCCGGCCGGATCACCGCCACCGCCAACGCCATCTTCACGGTCGAGAACCTGTTCACCTGGAACGTGCTGCCACCGATGCTCGCGGTGGTGTTCTCGATCGCCTACATGGCGGGGGTGCGCTGGTGGATCGCGGCGATCCTGGTGCTGCTCTCGGCGGCCCTCTCGCTGCTGCTGTTCCGTCTGGCCGCCGCCGGCCGCGTGCTGCACCACCGCTACGCCTCCGACGCGGCGCGCGTGGACGGCGAGCTGCTCGACGTCATCAACAACATGCCCCTGGTTCGCGCCTTCGGCGCGACCTCGCGGGAGCGGAAGCGCTTCGGCAAGCGTCTGGCCGGCGAGATGCGGACCCGGACCCGCTCGCTCCGCTACCTGGAGAAGCTCCGTCTCCTGCACGCGGTGCTGACCACGCTGCTCACCGCCGGCCTGCTGGTCGTCTCGGTGGTCCTCTGGATCCGGCACTCGGTCAGCACCGGCGACATCGTGATGATCACGAGCCTCGGCTTCACCATCCTCCACGGAACGCGCGACCTGGCGGTCGCCCTGGTGGAGACGATCCAGCATGTCGCCCGTCTGTCCGAGGCCCTCGGGACCCTGCTCCTGCCGCACGACATGGACGATCCGCCGGACGCGCAGTCGCTCTCGGGTCCGGCCCGCGGCGCGATCGACTTCCGCAACGTCTGCTACGCCTATCCGGGTGGCGGCAAGGTGCTCGACGAGTTCACGCTGCTGATCGAGCCCGGCCAGCGGATCGGGCTGGTCGGCCGGTCAGGGTCCGGCAAGACGACCGTGCTCTCGCTGCTCCAGCGGCTCCGCTACATCCAGGGCGGCGAGATCCTGATCGACGGCGCCGAGCTCCGCCGCCTCACCGAGGACGCGCTCCGCTCGATGATCTCGGTGGTGCCGCAGGACGTCTCGCTGTTCCACCGGTCGGTGCTCGAGAACATCCGCTACGGCAAGCCGGAGGCGACCGACGACGAGGTCTACGCGGCGGCCGACGCCGCGGGGTGCCGCGAGTTCGTCGAGGCGATGCCCGAAGGCTTCGCGACCGAGGTCGGCGACCGCGGCGTCAAGCTCTCGGGCGGGCAGCGGCAGCGGCTGGCGATCGCGCGCGCCTTCCTCCGCAACGCGCCGATCCTGCTGCTGGACGAGGCGACCAGTGCGCTCGACAGCGAGAGCGAGCATCGCGTGCAGGAGGCGCTCGACCGGCTGATGGTCGGGCGAACCGTGGTCGCGGTCGCCCACCGGCTCTCGACGCTCCGGAACTTCGACCGGATCGTGGTCATGAAGTCGGGCCGGATCCTGCAGGACGGAGCGCCGTCGATCCTCGAACGCGAGGAAGGACCCTATCGCGAGCTGCTCTCGCTGCAGGCGATGACCCTTGAGGACGTGGAGTGATCCTGCAGCTCACGTGTTGTGACGTTGTCTCATGATTTCGATGGCTGCATCCGAAGGTTTCCGGCAAACGAATACTCATTCATGTTATGAAGACCGTGTTCCGGGAGCGAGGCTTCAGTGGCGGACAACATGTCGTACGCGGTAAATGGTTCTGTGGATCCGTTCGGCGACCAGCAGGCGGGCGGCGGCGAACGGCTGAGCCAGCGGGCCTATCAGGCGATCCGGACCTCGCTCCGGCTCGGCGAGTTGAAGCCGGGGGAGAAGCTGATCCTCCGACCGCTGGCCTCCAAGCTCCGCCTGAGCGCCACCCCGGTCCGGGAAGCGTTGCTCCGGCTGGTGTCCGAGCAGGCGCTCGGTCTCGATGAACGGAGCTCGGTGGTCGTTCCCACGCTCGTGGCCGGCGATCTCGACGAGATCCGCGAGCTCAGGATCGATCTCGAAGGGCGCGCGGCCGAACTCGCGGCCAAGGGCCGGAACGCCGCGGTGCTCGGCAGGCTGGAGACGACCTGCGAGCGGTTCTCCGCCGCCGCGGCAGCCGGCGACCGCCACGAGGCGAACTGGCAGGACGACAGGTTCCATCGCGAGGTGCTCCTCGCGGCCGGCCGGCCGATGCTCGTCAAGCTGGTCGAGAACCTTCAGGTTCGCACCGGTCCGCTGATGGCGATCCTGGATCCGGCCGGCGCGGCGGACGGCCGCGCGCGGATGCATGACCGGCTGCTGGACGCGATCCGCGAAGGAGACGGCGGGGCGGGCCGGGAGGCGATGGTCGACGGCCTCGAAGCCCTGTTCAGCCAGCTCACGCGCGCGGTCATCCGCGGCCGCCGCGAGCTCGTGACCTGACGCTTCCGGCGGGCGGGACGGACCCGACCGGCGGTCAGCCTTCCGGCCACGCACCCGCGATCGACGAGGATCCTGCCATGCGTCATCCGACCGTCGCCGCCGTCCCGGCCGCCTTGGCCGGCCTGGCGCTCGCCAGTGGTGCCGCGGCTGCCACCCTGTCGTCGGCACCGTTCGGGACCCATGACGGGCAGCCCGTCACCCTCTACACGATGCAGAGCGGCCACGGCGTCACCGTCAAGTTCATGAGCTATGGCGGCATCATCACCGCGATCGAGGCGCCGGACCGGCACGGGCGGCAGGCCGACATCGTGCTCGGCTTCCCGACGCTCGAGGGCTACGAGACGATCAGCGCGCGGGACGGCCTCTATTTCGGGGCGCTGATCGGCCGTTACGCCAACCGGATCGCGAAGGGGCATTTCACCCTCGACGGGCGCGACATCTCTGTCCCCGTGAACAACGGCCCGAACTCGCTGCACGGCGGGATCGTCGGCTTCGACAAGAAGGTCTGGACGGTGACGCCGGGACCGGTCTCGGGCTCGGAGGTCGGCGCGACGCTCGCGCTGACCAGTCCCGACGGCGACCAGGGCTATCCAGGGACGCTGAAGGTCACCGTCACCTACACGCTGTCGGCCTCGAACGCGCTGACCATC
The DNA here is from genome assembly GCA_964249405.1 of uncultured Acetobacteraceae bacterium. Taxonomy (GTDB): domain Bacteria; phylum Pseudomonadota; class Alphaproteobacteria; order Acetobacterales; family Acetobacteraceae; genus CAXTPV01. The sequence continues at coordinate 33,655 of CAXUBX010000007.1, forward strand.
CGCTACCGCGCGACGACCGACAAGGACACCGTGCTCAACCTCACCAACCACTCCTACTTCAACCTCGCCGGCGTCGGCTCGCCGGACGGCGTCTTCAACCAGGTGCTCACGGTCGACGCCGACCGCTACGTCCCGACCGACAGCACCGCGATCCCGCTCGGCCCGCAGGCGGCGGTCGCGGGAACGCCGTTCGACTTCCGCAATCCGACGCCGATCGGCGCCCGGATCCGGGCGCCCGACCAGCAGCTTCTGTGGGCGCACGGCTACGACCACAACTGGGTGCTGAACAAGACGGGCGATCCGTCGCGCCCGCAATTCGCAGCGAGGCTCGTCGATCCCGGTACCGGCCGGGTGCTCGAGTGCGACACCACGCAGCCCGGCGTGCAGGTCTATACCGGCAATTTCCTGGACGGCTCGGACGCCGGCACCGGCGGGATCTACCGCCAGACCGACGGCGTCACGTTCGAGACCCAGCACTTCCCGGACAGCCCGAACCACCCCGACTTTCCGACCACGGAACTGAAGCCGGGCCAGGTCTTCGATCAGACCACGATTTTCCGGTTCTCGACCACGCGTTAGCAAGACGCGGGGTTTCACCCCGCACCCCACCAAGCGCTGGGCGCCTGGACCCCAATCATGTCAGTCGAATGCGGGTCTGGGCGCGCCGCGCCCAGCGGAGTTTGAGGCGGAGCCTCAAAACCTCAAAAACTTCCCAGTCGTCTGAGGCCCAGGCGCCCGGGCGGCGCTACCCCCGCGCGGCGTCCAGCACGCTCGCGGCATCGTCCCCGCTGGTCGCGAACGACGCCACCATGCGGATCACCACGTCGCTCTCCGTCCGCGTCCAGCGATAGAACCCGATTCCCGCCTCTTCCATCCGGTCGGCGACCTCCAGCGGCATCCGGGCAAAGATCTCGTTGGCCTCGACCGGATGCAGCAGCGTGACCCCCGGCAGCGCGGCGAGCCCCTCGCCGATCAGCCGGGCCGCGTGGTTCGCGCGCCGCGCGTTGCCGAGCCAGAGATCGTCCCGGAGATAGGCGACGAGCTGGGCCGACAGGAACCGCCCCTTCGACCAGAGATGCCCGGACTGCTTGCGCCGCGCCGCGAGCGAGCGCGCGATCGCCGGCCTGAACACCACCACCGCCTCGGCCGCGATCGCCCCGTTCTTGGTCGCCCCGAACGACAGCACGTCGACGCCGGCGCGCCAGGTCGCGTCCGCCGCCGAGACCCCGAGCGTCACCAGGGCGTTTGCGAAACGCGCGCCGTCCATGTGCACGGGAAGCCCCGCGCGATGCGCGATGGCGGCGAGCGACGCGACCTCGTCGGGGCGATAGACGGTGCCCCATTCGGTCGCCTGGGTCAGGCTCAGCGCCGCGAACTGGCTCTGGTGGACGCCGTGGCCGCGCGCCTCGTCGATCGCCGCCTCGAGGGCGGTGGGCTGCAGCCTACCGGCGACCGTCCCGAGCGGCACCACCTTGGCGCCGCCCGTGAAGAACTCCGGCGCCCCGCATTCCGAGGTCAGGATGTGGGCGCAGTCGGTGCAGGCGATCGCCTCGTGCGCGTGCGCGACGGCGCCCAGCGCGAGCGCGTTCGCCGCCGTGCCGCTCGCGACCGGCACCACGGTGCAGTCGGTCTCGAACAGCTCGGCCAGCATGCGCTCGAGGCTCGCCGTCTCGGCGTCGGCGCCGTACGGCGAGGCGGTCCCGCCGTTGACGCGGGCCAGGGCTTCGATGATCGCGGGGGAGGCGCCGGCGACGTTGTCGCTGGCGAGATCGAGACGCATGTCAAGCAGTCTGTCAGCCGCGGGGTGCGGGCGCCAGGGCAGCCGGCACCTCGACGTCGATTTCGAGCGTCGAGACGCCGCCGTCGCGGTCGAGCTTGATCTGCACCTTGTCGCGATCGATCGCGACGTGGCGGGCGATCACCGCGAGGATCTCCTCCTGCAGGATCGCCACGAGATCGCTCCGGCCCTCGCGGACCCGCTCATGGGCGAGCAGGATCTGCAGCCGGTCGCGGGCGACCGGCGCCGAGGCCTTGCTCCGGAAGACCGACAGCCAGCTCACGCGACCCTCCGGCGGAACAGCTTGCCGAACAGTCCGGTCTTGTCGGTCGGCACCGTGACCTCGACCTGCTCGCCGGACAGGCGCCGCGCCGCCTCCGCGTAGGCCCTGGCCGGCGCGCTCTGGGGCGAGGCCATCACCACCGGCGAGCCGAGATTGGAGGCTCGCAGCACCTCCTCGCTCTCCGGAATGATGCCGAGCAGCGGGATCGACAGGATCTCCAGCACGTCCTCGGTCTTCAGCATCTCGCCGCGCGCGGCACGCGCCGGATCGAACCGGGTGAGCAGGAGGTGCTTCTCCATGCGCTCGCCGTTCTCGGCGCGCCGGGTCCGGCTGTCGAGCAGTCCGATGATGCGGTCGCTGTCGCGCACGGACGAAACCTCGGGGTTGGTCACCACGACGGCAAGATCCGCCTCGTGCATCGCCAGTTGCGCCCCCTTCTCGATCCCGGCCGGGCTGTCGCAGATCACCCAGTCGTATTTCTCGCGGCACTCCGCGATCACCCGGGCGACCCCCTCGGCCGTGAGCGCATCCTTGTCCCGCGTCTGCGAGGCCGGCAGCAGCGACAGGGTCTCGCAGCGCTTGTCGCGGATCGTCGCCTGCGCGAGCTTCGCGTCGCCCTGCACGACGTTGATGAAGTCGAACACCACGCGTCGTTCCGCCCCCATCACCAGATCGAGGTTCCGGAGCCCGACGTCGAAATCGATGATGAGGACGTTCTTCCCCGTCTGCGCGAGGGCCGCGCCGAGGGACGCGGTGGATGTCGTCTTGCCGACCCCGCCCTTGCCGGACGTCACCACCATCACTTTCGACATCTGCGCTCTTCTTCCTTCTTCATGGCCGGCAGGGTTCGGATCCGTCAGGGCGCACGTTCCGCCGGAACGGTCTGTCCGCGGCGAACGCGCGAACATGATCCGGAAGCGGGTGGCGCGCCACCGATTCTCCTCGCGCTCATTTGAGCACCCGGATCACCACCTGCCCGCCCTCGAGAAAGGCCTGGGCGGGACGACCGAGCACGGCCTCGCCCATGTCCTCGGCGGTCAGGTAGTAGCCGTCGATCGCGACCAGCTCGGCGTCCAGCTTGCGGCAGATCACGCGCGCGTCCGCGCGTCCCCCGAAGCCCGCGATCGCCCGGCCGCGGAGCGTTCCGTAGACATGGATCGAGCCGCCGGCGAGCACCTCGGCGCCCGACGCGACCGAGCCGAGCACGGTGACGTCGCCTTCGGCGAAGATCACCTGCCGTCCCGACCGCACCGGTTCCTCGATCATGAGCGAAGTGACGGACGGCGCCGTCGTCTCGACCTCGGGTTCGGGCTCCGAAGGCTGCTCCGGGCCGGGGATCGTCTCCTCGCCCGTGGCACGGCCGCCCGACAGCGGGTCGGGAAACTCCGGGAGGTCGCGCGCGGCATCGCCCTCGGTCGCGATCACCCGGATCGCGCGCTCGCGGAGCAGGGCGGGAAGCTCGGCGAGCCCCGGCGTCCCGGCGCCGAGCAGGCCGAGGTCGAGCACGACGGGGCGCCCTACGAAGAACGACGCCGCCCGCCGGATCTCCGCGTCGAGCGCCTCGATCCAGCGGTCGAGCGGGGCATCGGGCGTCAGCACCAGGGCCATGAACGAGCGTCCGCGGACCCGGATCGCGGGCGGCGCCGCGGACGTCCCGGGGCTCTCGTCGTCCCGATCGGCGTCCGCGATCTCCCCGGCGGTCTCGTCCTGGCCGGCCTCGTCGTGCAACGTGCTGTCCTTGTCCGGTGTTGGGTCCGGTGTTCCGGGATCCGCTGTTCCGACGTCCGGCAGTTGGCGCCGTCTCCCGGGCGAGCGATAACCGACCGGATGCGAATCCTCCACCACCTTCCGCTTTCGCCGTTCGCACGCAAGGTCCGGCTGGTCCTGAACGAGAAGCGACTGCCCTTCGAGCCCAAGGTCGAGCGGGTCTGGGAACGGCGGGAGGAGTTCCTCGCCATCAACCCGGCCGGCTGCGTCCCCGTGCTGGTCGAGGACAACGGGCTTGCCGTGCCCGATTCGGTGGTGATCTGCGAGTATCTGGAGGAGGCCTACCCGGACGTGCCGCTGCTCGGCCAGACCTTCGCGGAGCGCGTCGAGACCCGTCGCCTGGTCGCCTGGTTCGACGGCAAGTTCCACGGCGAGGTGACCCGCAACCTGCTCGGCGAGAAGCACATGAAGCGTCTGACGGGTCGCGGCAACCCGGATGCGGCGGCACTCCGGGCCGGCTACACCAACCTCAAGTTCCACATGACCTATCTCGGCTGGCTCGCCGAGACGCGCCGCTGGCTGGCCGGTCCGGCGCTCTCGCTCGCCGACTTCGCCGCCGCGGGACAGTTGTCGGCGCTCGACTTCATCGGCGACGTGGACTGGGGCCTCTCGGCCGCCGCCAAGGATTGGTATGCGCGGGTCAAGTCGCGGCCCTGCTTCCGCTCAATCCTGGCCGACCGGGTGAGCGGGGTCACGCCGCCCGACCACTACGCCGATCTCGACTTCTAGCCTGGATCCTCGACGATGAGCGCCGACACGCCGCCCGACCGACTGTCCTCCGACCCGTCGAGCGCGTTCCACGACCGTGCCGTCTTCGAGCGTGGTGTCGGCATCCGGTTCCGGGGCGAGGAGAAGACGAACGTCGAGGAATACTGCGTCAGCGAAGGCTGGGTGCGGGTGGTGGTCGGCACCACGATGAAGCGTGACGGAACGCCGATGACGATCAGGCTGCGCGGCCCCGTCGAGCCCTACTTCCGGACCTGAACGGCCGCCTTCGTGGTGCGGGCCGGGTCCCGTCGCCTCCCGGCGGCGACAGGGCGGTCAGAGATGGGCAAGCGACCAGGCACGGACGCCGATCTCGATCAGGACCGCCCACATCACGAGGCTGACCCCGACCGCGATCGTCAGGCCGAGCGTCCGCGGCAGCGGCGCCTCGCGCTCGATCGTCCGCGCTCGGGAGGCTTGCATCGGGCGGGAGGAGGTCTCCGCGAACGCGTTGCTGTCGGCCATCGGCGATCACCCCTGAGAAGCGTGCTCCTCGTTCTCGCAGCCATTCGTTAAGGCTTCGTGTCGGTCGCACTTCGTGTCGCTGAGGGCTCGCGTCTCGGGGGTCGCGACCGGGCCGGGATGGTGGTATCCGGCAGCGCGGCTGGCGAGGAGCTTAGGTGGTGCCGCATCCGGACGTCCTCCTTCCCGCGGACCCTGGGACGCGTGCGGTCGCGCGTCGGCCGGACGGGAGCGTCGCCTTGCTGCCGGTGATCGGCCCGAACGGCCTCGAGATCGCCCAGGATCTCTCGTCCGGGTTCGCGACGCGGCGGTCCCGGCCGTGAGCCGGCGCGTCGTCTCGCTCGGCGAGGCGATGATCGAGCTGGTGCGGCGGCCCGGCGGCCTGATCACGCAGTCCTGCGGCGGCGACACGCTGAACACCGCGATCTACCTGGCGCGGCTCGGCACCGAGATCGACTACGTGACGGCGCTCGGCGACGACCCGGAGAGCGACGCGATGCTGACGGGGTGGGCGGAGGAGGGGATCGGGACCGCCCACGTCCTCCGGGCGCCCGGTCGGCTGCCCGGTCTCTACATGATCGACGTCGACGCGGCCGGCGAGCGTCGCTTCCTCTACTGGCGCGACCGCGCGCCGGCGCGCGAGATGCTGACGCTCCCCGGTTCGGCGTCGCTGATCGCGGCGCTCGGACGCTGCGACATCCTCTATCTGTCCGGGATCACGCTCGCGATCATCGGCGAGGGTGGGCGCTCGACGCTGTCCGGCATCCTCGACGATCTCCGGCGGTCGGGTGTCCGCATCGCCTTCGACACCAACTGGCGCCTCCGTCTCTGGCCGGATCGGAGGACGGCGCGTCTAGCCTACGAGGCGCAGCTTGCGCGCACCGACATCGCGTTCCTCGGCGAGGACGACATGATGGATCTCTTCGGCGACGCGGGTGCGGCCGCGATCCTCGCCCACGCCGACGCGGACCGGGTCGGCGAGACCGTCCTTCGAATGGGAGCCCGTGGTTGCCTGGTCCGCTCGGCCGGCGAGACGCGCACGGTGCCCGCGATCGCAGGGACGCCGGTCATCGACACCACCGCGGCGGGCGACGCGTTCAGCGCCGGCTACCTGGCGTCCCGCCTCCGCGGCTTCCCGCCCTCCGAGGCCGCGCGGGCGGGTCACCGCGTCGCGGCGACGGTGATCGGCCATCCCGGCGCGATCATCCCGCGCGGCCTCGTCTCTCCCGCGCTGCTTCATGAGACGGAGTCCGCATGACCCTGCTCTCCCGCCGGAACCACCAGGACCCGCCGTCGCCGGCGCGCCCGGTCCGCATCCTGCAGATCGGCGGCGGCGTCTTCCTTCGCGGCTTCCTCGACTGGATGGTCGACGTCGCCAACCAGGCCGGCGCGTTCGACGGATCGGTGGCGGTGGCGCTCTCCACCGATGCCTCCTTCGCGGAGGCGATCCGCCGCCAGGACATGCTCTACACCGTTCTCGTGCGCGGCCTTCGCGACGGGCGCGAGGTGATGGAGCGGCGGATTGTCGAGGCGATCTCGGACGCGTTCGGGCTCGCCGACGACTGGGCGCGCGCGGTCGCGGTCGCGTGCGAGCCGTCGCTGGTCGCGATCGTGTCCAACACCACCGAGGCCGGCATCTCCGACGTGGCCGAGCCAAGCCCCGGACCGGGCCTGCCGCCGCGCTCGTTTCCCGCCCGGCTGACCGCGTTGCTGCACGCGCGCTGGCGGGCGCTCAAGGACGGTCCCGGAAGCGGTGTCCTCGTGCTGCCCTGCGAGCTGATCGAGGACAACGGGCCCGCGCTGAAGCGGATCGTGCTCGCGCACGCCGCGCGCTGGACGCTCGAGCCGGGCTTCCGGCGCTGGGTCGAGACGGAGGTGGATGTCCTCTCGACGCTGGTCGATCGGATCGTGCCCGGCTTCCCCAAGACCGAAGCCGCCACGCTGTTCGAGGCTTGGGGGTACGAGGACAGGCTGGCCGTGGCGGCCGAACCCTTCCATCTCTGGGCCATCGAGGGCGGACCGGCGCATCGGGCGCGTCTCCCGCTCGACGCGGCCGGCCTCAACGTCGTCTGGACCGAGAATCTCCGGCCCTGGCGCGAGAGCAAGGTTCGCGTGCTGAACGGCGGTCACATCGCAACCGCGCTCGCAGCCTTCCTCGCCGGCCACGACACCGTCGGCGAGATGATCGGCGACGAGCGCTTCGCGCGGTTCCTCCAGACCCTGATCGATCGCGACATCCTGCCCTTCCTCCCGCTCGCGCCGGAGCAGGGCCGCGCCTACGCCGACGCGGTCCTGGAGCGTTTCGCGAACCCGTTCGTCCGGCACGAGCTGCTCTCGATCTCCGTCGGGTCGATCGGCAAATGGGCGATCCGGATCCTGCCGAGCCTTCATGCCGTGATCGGGCGCGACGGCCGGGCGTCGCCGCGGATCGCGTTCTCGCTGGCCTCGCTCATCCGCTTCGTGCGCGGCGAGCGCGAGGGCGCGCGCCGGCTCGGCGTGCGAGGCGCTTCGGGTTCCTACGCGATCCGCGATGACGACGCGGGGCTCGACCGGATCAACGACGCCTGGCGCCGGCACGCGGCCGACCCGGACGCGCTGGCCCGCGCGGTCCTGTCCGACGCGACGCTCTGGGGCGAGGACCTCACCCGGCTCGCGGATTTTGCGGAACTCGTCGCGCGATCTCTCGCGCTGATCGAGAGCGAGGGGATCGGGCGCGCCCTCGACGACCTGAACGAGGGTATCGCGCGAGCGGACGAGACTCCTTCGACCGGATAGGCGTGCTCCGAAGGCCCATGTGACGGCCGCGCCGCGCGGCTCCGGGCGATGCCGCGCCCGGCTACATCGTCGCGCCGACCTGCCACGGGACGAACTCGTTGTCCCCGTAGTCGAGCGCCTCGCTCGCGGTCTTCTCGCCGGAGGCGACCCGGAGCATGTGCTGGAAGATGCGCTCGCCGCATTGCTCGATCGTCTCGTCGCCGCTGACGACGGTGCCGCAATCGAGATCCATGTCGTCCCGCAGCCGCTCGAACATCGGCGTGTTGGTCGCGAGCTTGAGGCAGGGCACGGGCTTGTAGCCGGCGGTGGAGCCGCGACCCGTGGTGAAGCAGACGAGATTGCAGCCGCCGGCAATCTGTCCGGTGACCGCGGCCGGGTCGTATCCCGGCGTGTCCATGAACACGAAGCCGCGCGCGGTGATCGCCTCGGCATACTCGTAGACCGCCTCCAGCCGCGCGGTGCCGCTCTTCGCGACGGCGCCGAGCGACTTCTCGAGGATCGTGGTGAGACCGCCCGCCTTGTTGCCGTGCGAGGGATTGTTGTTGAGCTCGGCGTCGTTGCGGGTGGCGTAGTCGCGCCACCAGGCGATGCGGTCGAGAAGCCGCCGGGCGACGTCCGGTGTCGCCGCGCGTCGCGTCAGCAGGTGTTCCGCGCCGTAGATCTCGGGCGTCTCGGAGAGAACCGCGGTTCCGCCATGCCGGATCAGCAGATCGGCGGCGACGCCGAGCGCCGGGTTCGCCGAGATGCCGGAATACCCGTCGGAGCCCCCGCATTCGAGAGCGAGCGTCAACGCGGATGCGGGCTCGCTGGTGCGTGCGACGCCGTTCACCTCCGGCAGCATGGCCCGGATCGCCTCGATCCCGGCCTCGATCGTCGCGCGGGTGCCGCCCGTCGCCTGGATGGTCATCGCGCGCAGCCGATCATGCTCGGCGAGGCCGTGCCGGTCGAGGATCATCGCGATCTGGTTGGTCTCGCAACCGAGACCGATCATCAGCACGCCGCCGACGTTCGGGCTGGTCGCGTAGCCCGCCAGCACGCGGGTCAGCATCCGGTAGCCCTCGGCGTTCGTGTTCATCCCGCATCCGCCCTGGTGGGTGAGGGCCACGACGCCGTCGACGTTCGGCGCAGCCGCGAGCTCGCCGCTGCGCGAGAAATGGCTCGCGACGGCGCGGGAGACGGTGGCGGAGCAGTTCACCGACGAGATGATCGCGACGTAGTTCCGCGTGCCGACCCGCCCGTCCGGCCGGCGATAGCCGCGGAAGGTCGCGCGCGCCGCCTCCGGGATCGGGGAAGAAGGGGCCGCGTCGGCGCAGAACTCGTGGCGCAGCACGAGATCGCTCATCGCGAGATTGTCGGTGTGGACGTGCTCGCCCGCCGCGATGTCGCGCGTCGCGAACCCGATCACCTGTCCGTATTTGAGAACCGGCGCGCCGTTCGGGATCGCCGCGAGCGCCACCTTGTGGCCGCGCGCGACGGGGGTTCGCAGAGGCACCGGAAGCCCCGCCACCGACGCGCCCGCGTCGAGCGGCAGCCGGAGCACCGCGACGTTGTCGGCGGGATTGAGGACGATCAGCGGAGTGGCGGTGGCGATCACGAACGCGTCCTCGCTCGGGCGACGGGCATGAGGTAGTCCAGCTCGGGCCGGACCGGAAGACCGGGGATCGCCGCGCCCGACGTGGAACAGTCGCAGGGAGACGGGCCAGTGCGCGGTTCGGGAACGACGGTCTGGACTTCCGCGGCGTTCCGCGATGGCTGAGCGCGACGAGGCGGCGCGGGCGGTCCTCCGGCGGGTGTTCGCGGCCGGGATCGCGGCGGCCGATCCGCGACTGACCCTCGCGTCGCACCTGCCGCCGCCGCCGCGCGGGCGCTGCGTGGTCGTCGGAGCCGGGAAGGCCGCGGCGCTGATGGCCCACGCCGTCGAGGCGGCCTGGCCCGACGTTCCGATGTCCGGCCTGGTGGTCACCCGCTACGGTCATGCGGTGCCGACCGGGCGGATCGCGGTGATGGAGGCGGCGCATCCGGTGCCGGACGAGAACAGCGAGCACGCGGCACGGCGCATCCTCTCGCTGGTCGCCGGGCTCGGGCCGGACGATCTCGTGCTGTTCCTGGTCTCGGGGGGAGGGTCGGCGCTGCTCGCCCTCCCGGCGCCCGGCCTCACGCTCGCCGACAAGCAGGCGGTGAACCGGGCGCTGCTCGCGAGCGGGGCGCCGATCGAGGCGATGAACGCGGTCCGCAAGCACCTGTCCGCCATCAAGGGCGGTCGGCTCGCGGCGGCGGCGAGGCCGGCGTGCGTCGTGACCCTCGCGATCAGCGACGTTCCCGGCGACGATCCCGGGACGATCGCGAGCGGGCCGACGATCGGGGACGCGACCACGGTGGCCGACGTCGCGCGCATCCTCGCGTCGCGCGGGATCATGGTCCCGGCGGCGGTCTCCGGTCATCTCGCGGCCGGCCACGAGACCCCGAAGCCGGGCGAGATCGCGGTCGATGCGAGGCTGGTCGCGACGCCGATGATGGCGCTCCGCGCGGCCGCCGCGGCGGCGCGGGCGGAAGGCTGCACGCCGCTGATCCTCGGCGACGCGCTCGAGGGCGAGAGCCGCACGCTGGCCGGCGTGCTGGCCGGGATCGCGCGCGCGGCGCGGCGGCACGCCGAGCCGGTCGGCGGGCCGGCCGTCCTGCTCTCCGGCGGCGAGACCACGGTCACGATCGGCGACGGCCCGACCGGGCGGGGCGGGCGGAACACCGAGTTCCTGCTGGCGCTGGCGCTGGCGCTCGGCGGCGAGGCCGGGATCTGGGCGGTCGCCGGCGACACCGACGGGATCGACGGGATCGAGGAAGCGGCGGGGGCGCTGATCGGGCCGGACACCCTGGCGCGGGCGAGGGCGGCGGGCATTGACCCCGAGGCGTGCCTGCTGCGCCACGACAGCGCCACGCTCTTCGCGGCGTTGTCGGACCTGGTCGTCACCGGGCCCACGCTCACCAACGTGAACGATCTCCGCGCCATCCTGATCGGCTGAGCATCGGGGCGCTGCCCCAAGCTCCGCTGGGGCCGCGGGCCCCAGCCCCCTTTCGTTAGAGGGGCTTCAACCCGGCGAGGGTCAGGATCCGACCAGGCCGAAGCGGACGAGATAGCGAGCGCGCACCTCCGCGAACGAGGCGGGATCGATGCCGTAGCTTCCCGGGCGATACTGGTTCCGGCCGTAGCCGCCGCTCGGATCGGCCGACACCATGTCCGCGATCGGGTGCGTCGCCTCGGCGGAGCGGTCGAGCCCGCACGCGTCGAGGATGAAGCGGGCCTGGCCGAGCGGATCGGCGACCAGCTCGTCGTGGCGGACGTGGAGGATCGCGGGATCGGCGTCGGCGGCATCGATGATCGTGCGCATGCCGTGCAGCCAGTCGTCGCGGACCTGCCGACCGATCGCTTCGCGATCGACCGTGCGCGCGAAGGGGGACCGGAGAAGATCCGTCAGCCGGGCGACGGAGGCGAGCACGCGTGCCGGATCGCGATGGACGAACACCAGGACCGTGTCCGGATAGGCGCGCCGGAGCGACGGGAGACAGAACACGTGGTCCGGCGATTTCAGCACCCAGCGCGCGTCGGGTCGATCGCCCTGGAGGTGCTGCAGGAAGCGGCGGTGAAAGCGATACGCGTGATCGAGCGCCTGTCCGGCGAGATCCTGTCCGGCGAGCCAAGCCCGATAGCTCGGCACCGAGAACGTCGTCTCGTAGCGGAGACTCCGGAAGACGTGGCCCAGGATCTCGGAACATTCCTGCGGTCCGTCTGCCGAGAGCGGGTGCAGGCGGGCAAGCTCCGGGACCAGACCGTTGAAGACGCGGAGGTCGCGCGACACCCGTGCGCGCGATGCCGCGGGATCGGCGCCTAGCGGATCGATCGTCTGCCAGGTGCGCGGCGCGAGGACCGACGGATGCAGCGCGAGCATCGCGTGCAGGAACGAGGTGCCGCTTCGCGGCAGGCCGGTGATCACGATCGGGGCGGCGACGACGCGTTGCCGGATCGCCGGTGCGCGACGTTCCGCCTCGTCCAGGCGCTTGAGATTGACGAGCTTGCCGCGGAGATCGGCGCGCGCCGCCAGCGCCCCGAACGCGTCGAGATCCGCTTCCCTGTTCAGGCTTTCGGTCAGGGTCGCGAGCGCGTCCGCGACGTCCTCGGACGGGGCCGCCGCGAGGCCGGTCAGCTGCGTCGCTTCGGCCATCAGCGATGCGGGATGGAGCCCGGGGTCGGCGGATCCGAGATAGTCGCGGGCGGCGGCGGCCAGCCCCGTCGCGGCCCGGAGGAGCGAGAGCGCCGCAGACACGACGCGCCGTTCAATCGCGCGCCGTCAGCATCGGCCCGAGCGGGCCGCCTCCGAACAGGTGGACGTGGAAATGCGGCACCTCCTGGCCGGCGTGCGCCCCGGTGTTCGCGAGCAGCCGGTAGCCGTGGCCGTCCAGCCCGAGCGCACGCGCGACCGCGCCGACCGCGCGCCAGAAGCCCGTGATCTCCTCGTCCGACGCGCGGGCGGAGAAATCGGCGAACGAGACGTAGGCGCCGCGCGGGATCACCAGCACGTGCGTCGGGGCTTTCGGAGCGATGTCGGCGAAGGCCACGGCATGGGCGTCGTCGTGGATGCGCGTCACCTTGATCTCGTCGCGCAGGATGCGGGCAAAGATGTTGTCCTCGTCATAGGGCCCGAGCCCGTCCACCGTCATCTACGTCTGTTCCCCGCCCGTTCCGACCGCGGCCCGCGACCGCTTCTCCTCGAGACCGCCCGTGCCTTCGCGACGCTCCAGCTCGCGCCAGACGTCGTCGGGCGTCACGCCCTGATCCACCCAGAGTACGACGAGGTGATAGAGCACGTCGGCGCTTTCGCCGATCAGTTTCCTTTTGTCACCGCTGATCGCCTCGATCAGGCATTCGAAGGCCTCCTCGCCGAGCTTCTGCGCCACCTTCGGCGTTCCGCGGGCGAGCAGCCGCGCCGAATGCGACCGGCGGGGCGTCGCGGTCCGGCGTTCGCTGATCACCTCGTGCAGCCGGTCGAGGATGGCGGCCGTCTCGGCCCTCGCGCGCTTGCGTTTCCGCGGCTTCCTCACGCGGGCGGGCCCGGCGGCAGCTTCAGGCGCGAGCCGGGTGCCGGCGCCTCGCGGACCGGGACACCGGCGTCCGCCATCGCGCGCTTGGCCTCGGCGATCGTGACGTGTCCGTAGTGGAACACCGTCGCGGCCAGCAGCGCGGAGGCGCCGGCAGCGGCGCCTTCGGCGAAGTGCCGCACCGTGCCGACACCGCCCGACGCGATCACCGGGATCGGCACGGCGTCGGCGACGGCGCGCGTCAACGCGAGATCGAAGCCCTCGCCGGTGCCGTCCCGATCCATCGAGGTCAGCAGGATCTCGCCGGCGCCGCGTTCCGCCATCTCGCGCGCCCAAGCCACCGCGTCGCGGCCGGTCGGCCGTCGGCCGCCATGGGTGAAGACCTCGAAGCTCGAGCCGTCGGGCCGGCGTCTCGCATCGATCGCCACCACGACGCACTGGCTGCCGAACTTCTCCGCCGCCTCGGCGACGAGTTCCGGCCTGTGGATCGCGGCCGAGTTGATCGAGCACTTGTCGGCGCCGGCGAGCAGCAGCCGCCGCATGTCGCCGGTGGAGCGGATGCCGCCGCCGACGGTGAGCGGCAGGAAGATCCGGGCGGCGGTGCGCGACACGATGTCGATCGTCGTGTCGCGCTCCTCATGGCTCGCGCCGATGTCGAGGAAGGCGAGTTCGTCGGCGCCCGCCCGGTCGTAGACCGCGGCCTGCTCGACCGGGTCGCCGGCGTCGCGGAGCGAGACGAAGTTCACGCCCTTCACCACCCGTCCGTCCTTCACGTCGAGGCAGGGAATGACACGGGTCGTGAGCATCACGCGGAGATCATCATTGGAGCATCACGCGGAGATCATCATTGGAGCATCACGCGGAGATCATCATCGGAGCATCACGCGGGCGGCATCTCGGCGAGGAGATCGAGCGCGTCGCGGAGCCCGATCCGTCCGTCGTAGAGCGCGCGTCCGACCACGACGCCCTCGATCGCCGGAGCGTCCTCGGCGGCGGCGACCAGCGCCTGAAGATGCGCGAGCGAGCCGACCCCGCCCGAGGCGATCACCGGGATCCCGACCCGGGACGCGAGCGACGCGGTTCCCGCCACGTCGAGCCCGTCGCCGGTGCCGTCTCGCGCGATCTCGGTGAACACGATCGTGGACGCGCCCGCGTCCTCCATCCGGACCGCGAGCTCCCCGGCCTCCAGGGTGGTCTGCTCGACCCAGCCCTCGGTGGCGACCCGCCCGTGCCGCGCGTCGATCCCCACCGCGACGCGACCCGGCCATTCGAGGCAGGCCTCGCGAACCAGCGCCGGGTTGCTCACCGCGGCACTCCCGATCACGACGCGGCGGACCCCGCGCGCGATCCAGGACGCGATCGCCGCCATGTCGCGGAGACCGCCGCCGAGCTGCACCGGCACGTCGCCGGCCGCGCCGAGGATCGCCGAGACCGCCTCCCCGTTGACCGAACGCCCGGCGAAGGCGCCGTCGAGATCGACGACGTGCAGCCAGCGCGCGCCGGCGGCGACGAAACGCCCGGCCTGCGCCGCCGGATCGTCGGCGTAGACGGTTGCGTCCTCCATTCGCCCCCGGAGCAGCCGGACGCATTGGCCGGCCTTGAGGTCGATCGCGGGATAGAGCGTCAGCGCCCGGGTCACGTCGGCGGGACCGTGTCGTGCCCGGACGCGGGCGGCCGGCCGGCCTTCTCGCCGCTCTGCAGTCGCTTGAAGTAGAAGAAGCCTGCGATGGTACGCCCGTCGACCCGCGCATAGCAGGGATGCGTGCCCCATCGCTCGAAGCCGAGGCTCTCGTAGAGCTGGATCGCGGCGTGCTGGGTCTCGCGCACGTCGAGGTTCATGACCTGGTAGCCGTAGGCGCGCGCGCAGCGTTCGGCTTCGAGCGTCAGCATGCGCGCGATGCCGAGACCGCGGGCGTAGGGTGCGACGTAGGAGTGGGTGAAGGTCGCGGCGAGCGCCTGCGCCTCCATGTTGCGTGCCGGGCGCACGAGCTGCGCCGCGCCCACGATCACCCCGTCGAGGCGTCCGACGAACAGGATCCGCTCCGGCACCAGCAGCAGGCCCGAGAAGTAGCGTTCCAGCGTCGCGCGGCCGGGCGAGTGCACCCATCCGAAGCCGCCGCCATCGAGGATCGCCGCATCCGTCGCCTCGCAGAGGGCCTGCATGTCGTCGTCGCCTAGCGTGGTGATCCGCTCCACGGCGGCGCCGTCGCGCAGGGCGCTCACCCCCGCGGCTCCCACCGCAGGAAGTTGGCGAGCAGGCGGAGGCCGATCTCCTGGCTCTTCTCGACATGGAACTGGGTTCCGGCGCGCGGGCCGCGGACCACCATCGCGACCCGGGGGCCGCCGTAATCGACGGTGGCGAGGACGTCGTCCCGCTCGCCGCCGGCGAGCGCATAGGAGTGGACGAAATAGACGTGGTCGCCGTCGCGCACCCCGTCGAGCAGGGGATGCCGGGGATCGCGGAGCCCGAGCGCGTTCCAGCCCACCTGCGGCAACCGGAGCGGCGTCTCGCCCGGGGGCCCGGCCATCGGGGCGATGGCGCCGCGGATCCAGCCGAACCCCTCGGTGCTGCCATGCTCCAGGCCGCGTTCCGCCATCAGCTGCATGCCGACGCAGATCCCGAGGAACGTCGCGCCACCGGGCTCGGTACGGCGCGCCATCGCCTCGAGCAGTCCGGGCTTCGCCGCGAGCCCGCGCCTGCAATCGGCGAAGGCGCCCTGGCCGGGCAGCACGATGCGGTCGGCCCGTCCGATCGCGGCGGGGTCGTCGGTGACGGCGACCCCGGCGTCGAGCCCGGCCCGCTCGGCCGCGGCAGCGAGCGCGCGGGCCGCGGAGGCGAGATTGCCGCCGGCGTAGTCGACGACGGCGACGTCGAGCCGTGCCGCCCGGCTCATGTCGGGCGCTCGGCCGGGGGGCGCTCGGCCGGGGGGCGCTCGGCCAGGGGGCGCTCGGCCAGTGGACGCTCGGCCTGGGGCGCGCGTTCGGCCAGCCGGAGCAGGG
>CAXUBX010000007.1:49671-57000 GCA_964249405.1 uncultured Acetobacteraceae bacterium
CGCTCGGCCAGTGGACGCTCGGCCTGGGGCGCGCGTTCGGCCAGCCGGAGCAGGGCATGCTCGCGCCCGCGTCCGGCGACGACGCCGTCCGCGGTCCAGCCGCCGAACCGGAGCTCGAGGCGCCGCCAGTCGAAGCCGAACAGCCCCGTGGCCGCGGGCAGTGCGACGAACAGCGCCCGGCTCTCCCAGTGCAGCGCCGCGATCCAGGCGAGCAGCAGCAGCATCGCCGCGAGGAAGGCGCCGCCGACCGCGAGCGCCAGCGGCCCGAACAGGAGCCCGGTCCAGCAGAACCGCTCCGGCACCAGCCGGACCCGCTCGCCGAACCGGTGGACGGTGTAGATCGTCACCCCGCGAGCGACCCTTTCGTGGACGGGACCACGCCGGCCGCGCGCCGGTCGGGTTCCACCGCGTCCCGGAGCGCGCGCGCCGTCGCCTTGAAGCAGGCCTCGGCGACGTGGTGGTCGTTCCGTCCGGCGGGCGCGACGAGATGGAGCGCCATCCGCGCCTCGGTCGCCAGCGCACGGAAGAACTCGGCGAACAGCTCGGTGTCCATCCCGCCCACCTTGTCGTGCTCGAAGCGGACATCGAACACCAGGAACGGGCGGCCCGAGAGGTCGATCGCCGCGATGCCGAGCGCCTCGTCCATCGGGATCGCCGCATGGCCGTAGCGCCGGATGCCGCGCCGGTCGCCGAGGGCCTCGAGCAGGCACTGGCCGATCACGATGCCGACATCCTCGGTGGTGTGGTGGAAGTCGACATGGAGGTCGCCGTCCGCCTCCACCGTCATGTCGATCATGGAATGGCGCGAGAGCGCGGTCAGCATGTGATCGAGGAAGCCGATCCCGGTCCGGATCCGCGACGCCCCGGTTCCGTCGAGGTCGAGCGCGACCCGGACCGTGGTCTCGCCGGTCCGGCGTTCCCGCGAGGCGGTCCGTTCCACCGAGGCCGGCCGCGCGCCCGCTGTCGCGTTCTCGTCCATCCGGCGTCTCTAGAGGATCGCGAGGCGGCCCGCTACGGGCGCTTGCGGCGGCGGGGTCGCCCGCCCAATTTCGCGTCCATCATGTCCGCTCATCGATCTCACGACCACCCGGATCCCCCGGCGGTCTGGCACGGCACCACCATCCTCTGCGTGCGGACCGCGGCCGGGGTCGCGATGGCCGGCGATGGCCAGGTCACGATGGGCCAGACCGTCGTGAAAGGGAACGCGCGGAAGGTCAGGCGCATCGGCGCGAATGCGGAGATCCTGACCGGATTCGCGGGAGCGACCGCCGACGCCTTCACCCTGCTGGAGCGTCTCGAGGCCAAGCTCGAGCGCTATCCCGGCGATCTCCAGCGGTCCTGCGTCGAGCTCGCCAAGGACTGGCGCACCGACCGCTATCTCCGCCGGTTGGAGGCGATGATGGCGGTCGCCGACCGCGAGCGCTCGTTCACGCTGACCGGCAACGGCGACGTGCTCGAACCCGAGGACGGCGTGATCGCCATCGGCTCGGGCGGCAACTACGCGCTGGCCGCCGCGCGCGCGCTGATGACGGTGGATGGCCTCGGCCCCGAGGAGGTCGCCCGCCGCGCGATGCGGATCGCCGCCGATATCTGCGTCTATACCAATCATTCCGTGATCGTCGAGACGATCGACCACCCGTCGCGATCCTGAACGAGCGACCACCGAAGGACGTCATGGACACGCCCACCTATTCGCCGCGCGAGATCGTCTCCGAGCTCGACCGTTTCATCGTCGGCCAGAACGACGCCAAGCGCGCGGTCGCGATCGCGCTCCGCAACCGCTGGCGCCGCGCCCAGCTCGCCCCCGACGTGCGGGAAGAGGTGGTGCCGAAGAACATCCTGATGATCGGGCCGACCGGTTGCGGCAAGACCGAGATCGCGCGCCGTCTCGCGCGTCTCGCCCAGGCGCCGTTCCTCAAGGTGGAGGCGACGAAGTTCACCGAGGTCGGCTACGTCGGCCGCGATGTCGAGAGCATCGTGCGGGATCTCGTCGAGGCGTCGCTGACCATGCTCCGCGACAGCAAGCGGCGCGACGTGCAGGCTCGCGCCGACAAGGCGGCCGAGGACAAGCTGGTCGACGCGCTGGTCGGCGTTGCAGCCTCCGCCGACACCAAGAACAAGTTTCGCGTCATGCTCCGCAACGGCGATCTCGAGGACAAGGACGTCGAGGTCTCGGTCGCCGACCAGGGGCCGGCCGGCGTCACGCCGATGGACATGCCCGGCATGCCGCCCGGCCAGGTCATCAACCTCGGCGAGATGATGAAGGGCATGTTCGGCCGTCGCGAGCAGACGCGGCGGATGCATGTCCGGGACGCCCGCGCGGCGCTGGCCCGTGACGAGGCCGACCGGATGCTCGACAACGACGCGCTCACGAGGGAGGCCGTCGAACACGCCGAGCAGCACGGCATCGTCTTCATCGACGAGATCGACAAGGTGTGCGCGCGCACCGGCGAGGGCGGGTTCCGCGGCGGCGACGTGTCGCGCGAAGGCGTGCAGCGCGACCTGCTGCCGCTGATCGAGGGCACCACGGTCGGCACCAAGTATGGGCCGGTGAAGACCGACTACATCCTGTTCATCGCATCCGGCGCCTTCCATCTCGCCAAGCCCGCCGATCTGCTGCCCGAGCTGCAGGGACGGCTGCCGATCCGGGTCGAGCTCGCGCCGCTCAGCCGCGCCGATCTCCGCCGTATCCTGACCGAGCCCGAGCATTCGCTGCTGAAGCAGTACGCCCACCTGATGGGAACCGAGCGCGTGGCGCTCCGGTTCGGCGAGGACGCGGTCGACGCGCTCGCCGAGCTGGCGGCCGACATCAACGAGCGGGTCGAGAACATCGGCGCGCGACGTCTCGCGACCGTGCTGGAGAAGCTGCTGGAGGAGGTGAGCTTCACGGCGTCGGATCGCGGCGGCGAGGAGGTCGCGATCGATGCCGCCTATGTCCGCGAACGGGTGGCACCGCTCGCCGAGAAGGGCGACCTGTCGCGGTTCATCCTGTGAGCGACCCGTTCGTGGCCCCCGAGGAGGCGTCGGCCGCGCGCGCGATCGACGAGATCCGCGACGAGCTTTCCCTGTTCGACGATGACGACGGCTACTACGACTACATCATCGATCAGGGGCGGAAGCTGCCGCGGCTGCCGCCGGCGTGGCAGGACGAGGCGCATCGTCTGCGCGGCTGCCTGGCACAGGTCTGGCTGGAGGGCGACCATCGCGACGACGGCCGGCTGTTCCTCGCCGGCGGCTCGGACAGCACGATCGTCGCAGGCCTCGTGCGTCTCGTGCTCCGGGTCTATTCCGGCCGCACGCCCGCCGAGATCCTCGCGACCGACCCCGGCTTCCTCAAGGATCTCGGCCTGATCCGGTCGCTGACCCAGAACCGGAGCAACGGCGTCGACAGCATGGCGCGCGCAATCCAGGACCGCGCCCGCGCCGCCGCTCGCGTCTGATGGCGCCTGGCGGAGCGGGGGAGCTCCCGGGTCCGGTTCCCTTCGCGAGCCCTGACCCCGTGCGGTCGCCCGACATCGAGACCATCCGCGAGATCGAGGAGCGCGCCTTCAATGCCTGGCCGGCGCGTCGCACGGTGCTGACGGGCGGCTGGCTCGTTCGCCTGTCCGGCAGCCGGTCGCGCCGGGTCAACTCGATCAACGCGCTCGCGCCGTTCGTGCCGCTCGCGGCAACCCTCGAGGCCGCCGCCGGCCTGTTCGCACGGCACCGGCGCCCCATGACGGTCCGCGTGACGCCGCTCGTGCCCGCCGACGACGTCGCGTTCCTCGACGCGGTCGGAACCGTGCCGGTCGATCCGACCCTCGTCATGACGGCCCCGCTCGGACGCGCCGTGCCGCCGGGCCCGGCCACCGTCGAGGAGCGACTGACCGCGGACTGGCTGGACGGCTTCTGCCGTCTCGCCGCGACCGGCGGCGAGGCACGACCCTGGCCGACCGCGACGCGGCCGTCGGTCCTCGCACCGAGGCTGGCCGCGATCGCGCCACCGGCGGCCTTCGCGACGGTGCGCGAGGACGGCGAGCCGGTCGGCTACGGTCGCGGCGTGTTCGAGCGCGATGCCGTCGGCCTGTTCGACGTGATCGTCGCCGAGACCCGCCGGCGGCGCGGCCATGCGCGGGCGATCACGGGCGCGCTCCTCGCCTGGGGGGTCACGCGCGGCGCGACCCGCGCCTACCTCCAGATGACGGAGGCCAACGAAGCCGCGTCCCGCCTCTATGGCGGGTTCGGGTTCCGTGGGCTCTATCGCTACCACTACCGGATCGTCCGCGGCGACGCGCCGGAGCGTGGGGACCGGCCGGGTTCGCCGGCCGGCGGCTCCGCCGCGTGACCGTGGTCGACGCGACCGGTCGGCGAGCGGGCCGGATCCATCGCGGAACCCGACCATTCCTGGTCGCGACGGCAGCGCTCGGGTCCTCGCGTTCCGGGGAGGGAACATCGGCGCCGCTCGCGCCTTCTGGCGAGGTGGCGCCCCCCGGTGGAGCGAGCAGAGGAGACAACCATGTCCGCATCCGCCGCCGGTCCCCGGTCGCACCTCATCGTCCATTCCGCCGAGCCGCTGAACGCCGAGCCGCCGCTCGACCGGCTGCGCGCCCGCTTCCTGACCGACAGCGACGATTTCTACGTGCGCAGCCACGGCGACACTCCCCGCCTCGACGCGTCGACGCACCGTCTCCGGATCGACGGCCTCGTCGCGCGACCGCTCGATCTCTCGCTCGATGATCTCCGGCGGCGCTTTCCCGAGCGTCGCGTCACCGCGGTGCTGCAATGCGCCGGCAACCGCCGCGCCGATCTGCAACCGGTCCGCGCGACCACCGGCGATCCCTGGTCGGCGGGCGCGATCGGGCATGCGGAATGGACCGGCGTTCCGCTCGCCGACCTCCTGCGCGAGGCCGGAAGCGCGGACGACGCCTCGCTCCACGTCGCTTTCGCCTCGGCCGACACCGTCACGATGGAGACGGAAGGACGCTTCAACTACGGCGTCTCGATCCCAATCGCCACGGCCAGGTCGCCCGACGTGCTGTGCGCCTGGGCGATGAACGGCCGGCCGCTCGCACCCGAGCACGGCCACCCGCTTCGCGTGGTGGTGCCCGGGTTCGCCGGGGTCAGGAGCGCCAAGTGGCTGACCGCGATCACCGTGCAGGCGACGCCGTCCGACAACCACATGCAACGCCGGGACTACCGGATGCTGCCATCCGACATCCTGACCGAGGAGGCGATCGACTGGAGTCGCGGCACCACGATCGATGCGATGCCGCTGAATGCCGCGATCTGCGAGCCGGCGACGGGGGCGACGGTGCCGGCGGGTCCGGTCGCGGTGCGCGGCTGGGCGGTCGCGAGCCAGCGCGACATCGCGCGGGTCGACGTCTCGGCCGATGGCGGGCGCTCCTGGATGCAGGCGACGCTGGAGCAGCACGAGGGCGCGTCATGCTGGAGCTGGCGGTTCTGGACCGCGACCGTCCCGCTCGCGCCCGGCGAGCACGAGCTCGCGGTGCGGGCCTGGGACGACGCCGGCCAGACCCAGCCGGCGCGCGCCGACGAGGTCTGGAACGTGAAGGGCTATCTCAGCGCGGCGATCCATCGGGTTCCCGTCCGCGCCACCTGACCGGGTCCATCCCCGAGCGAGCCGTCCTCGAGCGAGCCACCCTCGAACGAGATTGTCTTCATTCCGCCACGGATGTCGCATCCTGTGGAGAGAGATGGCGGCGTAGAGGCAAGACATGATCGGCTCGAACCGGTTCCTGGTGCGGCTCCTGGCGTCGAGCGCGCTCTCGATGTCGCTCGCGATGCCACCGGTCGCGGCATCGGCGCAGGACGCCGGCACGCCCCCCGCCCTGGTCGGACGTCTCGACAATCTCGCCGGGACCGTCTCGTTCCACCAGAACGGTGCCGATGGCTGGTCCACGGCCGCGATCAACCAGCCGGTGAGCAGCGGCGACGCGGTGTTCGCCGAGGCCGGCTCGCACGCCGAGATCGAGGCCGGCCCCGATCTCTTCGCGCTCGATGGCGGGAGCGAGCTCGATGTCGCGACGCTGGATCCGCAGTCGATCGCGGCGAGCGAGCCGCAGGGTCGCCTGTTCGCCGCGCTCGGGACGCTTCCCGCCGGCTCGACCGTCACGGTCGCGACTCCTCGCGGCACGGCGACGCTCTCGGGCGACGGCACCTACGAGATCGCCGCCGGCGACAGCCTGATCCCGACCGCGCTCACCGTGGTGTCCGGATCGGCCACCATCGCGACGACGGGGCTCTCGCTCCGGGTCGGACCGGGCGAGACCGCGACGCTCACCGGGACCGACCAGATCGGCGGCGGCGTCGCGCCGAGCGGTCCCGCCGACGGTTTCCTCGCGGCCATGCAGCAGGCGCTCGCGCGGTTCCGGGGCGGGTCGCTGCCGCCGAACGTCGCCGGCATGACGGGCTGCCAGGCGCTCGCCGGCACCGGACGCTGGACGCCGACGCCGCAATACGGCCCCGTCTGGTATCCGCCGGTGGCGTCCGGCTGGGTTCCGTATCGCGAGGGACACTGGTCGTACGTCGCGCCCTGGGGCTGGACCTGGATCGACGACGAGCCTTGGGGGTTCGCGCCGTTCCACTACGGGCGCTGGGTCCTGATCGACGGCAGCTGGGCCTGGGTCCCCGGCGACGACGTGCCGGTCGACGAGGGCGTTCCGGAGCCGGTCTACGCCCCGGCGCTGGTGAGCTGGACCGATGTCGGCGCCGGCCTGGTCGCCGGTGCGGCGCTCGGCGCGCTCGCTGCCGGCGCGATCGGCTGGATCCCGCTCGGGCCGGGCGAGCCCTACGTGCCGCCCTACCGCTACGATCGCGGCTATTTCGACCGGCTCAACCGGATGAACGTGCGCGACGTCGGCCGCATCGATCCCGCCCATGCCTTCGGCGGACGCGATTTCGGCGGCTTCGCCAATCGCGGGGCGGCGACGATGGTGAGCGCGACCGTGCTCACGCGTGGCGAGCGGGTCGGCGGGGCCGCGCGCGGTTTCGACCGGGCGGCCTTCGCCGCACGACCCGTCGTGGGGCGCCACGTGCTCGGAGCGCCCGGTCCCGAGTCGCGGGGCGCAGGGGCGCGGGAGACCGCCCGCGGCCCGGCCTTCCTGCCGGGAGCGTTCCACCCGACCGCGCTCGGCGGCGGACGCCTGCCGTTCCGGGCCGCCCCGGGACCCGCCGGGGCGCCGCGTGGGGTCGGAGCCCGGGCAGGCCGGCGCCGACCCCGCGCGGCGCCCCGGGCCCCGCCGGGGCGGCCCGGAACGGCAGGCGGCCGCCGCCGCGCGCGGGCGGGGGGAGCGCGCCCGGCAGGGAGGCCGGGCCGCGGGCGGTCTCCCC
>CAXUBX010000008.1:0-36068 GCA_964249405.1 uncultured Acetobacteraceae bacterium
TCCGGATCGGACGGCTGGTGGTCGACGAGTTGGAGGTCAAGGAGCGTCGGCCAGGTGCTCTACAGGTATGAAACCAGAGCATTTTCATCCGATCGAACGATTCGGTTCGATCGGGTAATGCCCTAGGACATCATCCGATCGAGCGTGCTCCGAAACCGTCGCCCCTCGCTCGCGTCGACCCGTTCCGGGCCACGAACCATCACGGTGCGCGCGCCGCGCCTACCCCGAGCACCGTCAGCAGATCCGCCGCACGGAACGGCTTCGTCAGGACGTGGGTCTGGCCGCCCTCGCGCGCCAGCGGGCGCAGCCCCGACGCGCTTCCCGACACCAGGACGACCGGCGCGTCCGGGCGCTGCTCGCGCATCCGCGCCGCGACCTCGCCGCCATCGACGTCGCCCGGCAGGCGAAGGTCGGTCACCAGCGCGTCGAACTGCCCGGGGTATTGCGCCAGCATCTCCATCGCCGCGACGCCGTCGCGAGCCTCGACGATCGTGAGGCCCGCCTCGCGCATCACCTCGGCGATCTCCAGCCGCACGAAGCCGTCATCCTCCACCAGCAGCACGCGCATGGGTCCACCCGTCCTGTCGCCGAGGCCAGCCTAGGGCATCCTGCGTTCGAACGGATGGGGTCGGTCGAGAAAAGCCGGCTCACGGGATGACGCGGGCGTCCCTCAGCCTCGCGAACAGCTCGAAGAACGCATCCTCGGTCGGCTGGTAGTCGAGGAAGCCGAGCCGCCGGCTCCGGCTCATGTCGGTCACCACCTCGAAAGGCCGGCCGAGATCGGCGTCGGTGTGCCAGGCCGAGGCGAGACGATCGAGATCGGGCTCGACCAGCCCGTGCCGCTGGGCGATCCCGGCCCAGACGGGACCGGCATCGGCGATCTGATCTTCGAGCGGCGCGGCCTGGTCCGCGAACGGCACCGGCTCGATCCCGAACCAGGAGGCGAGACGCTCCCACATCCAGCTCCAGCGGAAGATGTCGCCATTGACGACGTTGAAGGCCTGGTCGCGTGCCGCATCGGTGGTCGCGGCCCATTCCAGGTGGCGGGCGAGCAGCCTCGCGTCCGTCATGTCGGTGAGCCCGTTCCACTGCGCGGCCGAGCCCGGGAAGCGGAACGGCCGGCCGGTCTCGCGGCAGAGCGTCGCGAAGACGGCAAGCGTCACGCCCATGTTCATGGCATTGCCGATCGCGTAGCCGACGATCGTGTGCGGGCGATGCACGGTCCAGCCGAAACCGTCGCGCGCCGCCGCGGCGAACACCTCGTCCTCCTGGGCATAATAGAAGTTCTCGGCGTCGAGGCGCCCCTGCTCCTCGCGGAACGGGGTGGGCGGCAGCTCCCCCTTCCCGTAGGCCTCGAACGGCCCGAGGTAGTGCTTGAGCCCCGTCACCAGGGCGACGTGGCGGACCGATCCGCATCGCCGCACGGCGTCCAGCAGATTGCGCACCATGGCGGCATTGACCCGGACGTTCTCCGCCTCGGTGTCCCGACGCTGCCACGTCGTGATGAAGACGTGCGTCGGGCGAAGCTCGGCGAGCGCGGTCCGAAGCCCCCCGGCATCAAGCAGGTCGGCCGCGACCGGAACCAGGCCCTCGATGTCGCCCGACGGCCGGCGTGCGAGGCCGTTCACCGCCCAGCCGCGCCCGATGAGGTGCCTGGCCAGGTTGTTGCCGGCGATCCCGCTGACCCCAGCCACCAATGCCGATCGGCTCATTCCATTGCCCCGCGATTGCCGTGCGGATGTGGGCAGCAGGACAGAGCCGAACCAGTCACCACCCTCGTGCGGCGAGGCCGCCGAGCCCGCAATCTGGCCTCCGTCTCGAGAACACGGGATCGTGACTGGGCGTCCCTGCGGTGGTTCTCGTTATAACAACCGGATGGAAAACGTCGTCGGCAGAGACAACAACGTAGCCATTCGCCGTTCGAAGGTGGCACGAAAACGGGTGCGGAATGTCACGCTCCAGGAAGCCTACGTCGCCGGCTGGAATGCGGGCGTGACCAAGCAGGATCCGCGCAGCGGTCCGGCCGAGCCGTGGAACATCAGCCAGGAATGGATCCGCGGCTATATCGACGGGGACCGTTCGGCAAGCTCCTGGTAGCAAGCTCGCGGCATTCTTCTGCCGTCGTCGGCCATGGGTTGGTGCGTCTTGCAACGGTCTGGCCGTGAAGACCACGCCGGCTTCCAGGTCCGGTCGACGCGAAGACAAAAAGCTCTTCAAAACAGAAGGTTGGACAGTCGCGGAGCGCTGGTACGCGTGATGCTCCTCCTCCCGTATCGGCCAGATCCGGCCGACGACGTCGAGGAGAACACCGATGAGCCGTCATCCCGCTCTCGCCCATCTCGGAACCGTGCTCGCGACCGCCTGCATCGCCGCTGCGATGTCATACGCCAGCGTCGAGGGCGCGATCCGTGCCGTCCTGTCCTGAATTCTCGTCCGCCGGTTCGGCCGGACGCGCGACGCGACCCTGGATTGTCCACGGGCGAACCCGAGACTCGGCTTTGGAATCAAGCGCCTGCGAGACGCTCTTATAGCCGGGATCGATTTTAGGAAATTCGTTTGAGATCAGGCGTTTGATGTCGAGCCGCTCGCCGCGTCAAATCCGGCCGGGCCGCCGCCCGACGAGGGTCTCCGGCGCGCCCGGCCAAACCGTTCACAGGATTGTCCACAGCTTGGGACGGCATATCGCGCCGCGTCCCGCCCTCGGCGTCAGCTCCGGTCCGCGACCGGCAGGGACACCGGGGCCCCGCGCCGGAGCACGATGCGCACGTCGGCGGACGGTGGCAGGACCGGTGCCGGATCCTCGCTCGAACTGATCGAGATCTGCAGACGGCCGCGCAGCCGCATCAGCGTGATCGCGTCCTCCGGATCGCCATCCCCGTCGCCCGGGAGCGCCAGGAATCGCCAGCCCTGCTCGTGCAACCGTTCGAACGCGCGATAGTCCCACTCCGGCCGGCCGAGAAGCTTGCCCCGATGGTCGCGTGAAAGCCCGCTGTAGCCGTCCATCCGCTCGCCGCCCGGGCTGATCTGGAACACCCGCTCGCGGCCGAGTTCGGGCGCGAGGCTCGCGCAGACGAGGCCGTTGTAGATCGCGTCCGGCGTCGTCGCCACGACGTAGTCGACCGGCCAGTCCTCGAGCGCGTCGCGCCCGTGCTGCGACAGCAGCTCGGCCTGCAGCACCGCGACCGACGCGGCGCGTGCCCCGTCGAGCGCTCCCGGGAACGTATCGACGAGCAGCGTCGGGACGCCGGCATGGGTCAGCACGGACGCGAGATCGACCGACCAGCCGGATGCGCCGACGATCGCCACCCCGAGCTCGTCGCTGATCGTCAGACGCAGGCGCCGCGCGAGCGGCCTCAGGCTGAACCCGTGCACGACCATGGTCGCCGCGATCACCGCGAACACCGACGGCATGATGAGTTCGGCGCTCGGATAGCCGCCGCGCACGAGCCGGAGGCCGGCGACCCCCGCGACCGCCGCGGCGACGATGCCGCGCGGCGCGATCCAGGCGGCGAGCAGCCGCTCCGGTCCGGTGAGGGACGAGCCTGCGGTCGCCACCAGGATCGCGAGCGGGCGCACCACGAACAGCACCGCGAGCGTCAGGCCGACGATCGGCCAGGACACCCGCGCCAGCACGGTCCGGTCGAGATCGGCCGTCAGCACCACGAACAGCGCCGAGACCATCAGGACCACGATGCTCTCCTTGAAGCGCCTGAGTTCGCCGAGGCCGGGCACATGCAGGTTGGCGAGCGCGATCCCGAACACCGTCGCCGCGACCAGCCCCGACCCCTCCATCACCTCGTTGCAGCCGGCATAGGCGAGCAGCACGGTCGCCAGCAGGACCGGGGTCTTCAGCACCTCCGGCATCTGGTCGCGGATGAACGCGCCGCGGAGCACGAAGGCCGGGAGGATGCCGGCCGCGGCGGCCAGCGCGATCCCTCCGAGCATCCGGGGCATCAGCGAGACCACGATGTCGGGCGCCGTCGCGGCACCGACGCGGTGGTAGGCGATGAGCGCCTCCAGCACGAGGGTCGCGAGGATCGCGCCCACGGGATCGTTCAGGATCGCCTCCCAGCGGAGGAACGAGGCTGCGCGTCGACGGAGCCGCGTGTGCTTGAGCATCGGCAGCACCACGGTCGGTCCGGTCACCACCGTGATCGCGCCGAACAGAAGCGCCGGACCCCAACCGAGCCCGCCCACCAGGAAGGCGGCGAGCGTGCCGAGCACCCAGTTGATCGGCAGCGCGATCGTGGTCAGTCGCAGGACGCCCTCGCCGGCCGCCCGCCATTCCCGGAAGTCCAGTGCCAGCCCGCCCTCGAAGACCACGACCGCGACCGCGAGCCCGACGGCCGGCGGAAGGGCCGCTCCGAACGTCCGGGCGGGATGCAGCACGCCGAGACCCGGCCCGGCGGCGAGGCCGAGCGCGAACAGCAGCACGATGGCGGGCAGCCGGAACCGCCACGCGACCCATTGCGCCGCGACGCCGCCCGCGAGGACGACGAGAATCCAGACCGCGATTCCCGTCATCGCCCTCGTCCGCGCCAGGAACACCGCAACGGGCGCGGGCGCCGCGGGGTTGCGCGACAGCGGGCCGGTGTCGCCGTCACCAGCGTCGGCCTCGGCATGAGGCCCGACGTGATGTCTCGCGCCTTACCCGACGTCGGGCGTCAGGCCGTGAAATACTTCGCCCGCGGATGCAGCAGCACCAGCGCGCTGGTCGACTGCTCCGGATGGAGCTGCCACTCGTCCGACAGCGAGATGCCGATCCGGTCCGCGCCGAGCAGGTCGAGGATCGGCACCTGGTCCTCGAGGCGAGGACAGGCCGGGTAGCCGAACGAGTAGCGCGAGCCGCGATACTCCTGGGCGAGCAGCCGGTCGATCTCGCGCGCGTCTTCGGCCGCGAAACCGAGTTCGGCGCGGATCCGCTTGTGCGTGTATTCCGCCATCGCCTCGGCCATCTCGACGGACAGCCCGTGCAGATAGAGGTAGTCCTGGTACCGGTTGGCCTCGAACCAGCCGCGCGCCACGTCGGACGCGCGCTGGCCGACCGTCACCACCTGCAGCCCCACCACGTCGCGCTCGCGCTCGCCGATGTCGCGGACGAAGTCGGCGATGCACTCGCCGTCCTCCTTGCGCTGGCGCGGCAGCGCGAAACGCGCGACCTCGTGGTCACGGTCCTCGGGCGCGAACAGCACGAGGTCGTCGCCGTCGCCCGCCGCCGGCCAGTAGCCGTAGATCGCCTGGGGCGCGAGCACGCCGTCCCGCTCGCACATCTCCAGCATCCGCTGCATCACCGGGCGCAGTTCGCCACGTGCCCAGGCGAGGAACTCCTCGATGCGGCGACCCTGCTTCCGGAACCCCCACTGGAGCTGGTAGAGGCTCCGCTCGTTCAGGAACGGCAGGATCGCCCGCGTCGTCGCCTCGACCCGGCGCGGTCCCCAGAACGGCGGCGATGGCGACGCGTGCTCGCGGGACAGCCGGACGCGGCGTTCGCGGGCGAGGGCCCGGTCGAGCGGCGGCGGCGCGTTGTGCCCGGTGACGTCGCGTGTCCGGCGCCGCGTCGACGTCGCGCGCTTCGAACGATCGGCGGCCAGGAAGGCGTCGAGGCCGCCGGTGGTCACCTGGTCCATCAGCCGGAGCCCGTCGAACGCGTCGCGTGCATAGGCGACCGCGCCCGTCCCGTAGGCGCTCGCGCAATCCTCCTCGACATAGGCCCGCGTGAGCGCCGCACCCCCGAGCAGCACCGGCAGCGACACGCCGTCGCGTGCCAACTGCTCCAGGTTCTCCCGCATCACCACGGTCGATTTCACGAGCAGTCCGGACATCCCGATCGCCTGCGCCCGGTGCTCGCGCGCGGCCGCGAGCATGTCGGCCACTGGGACCTTGATGCCGAGATTGACGACCCGATAGCCGTTGTTGGTCAGGATGATGTCGACCAGGTTCTTGCCGATGTCGTGCACGTCGCCCTTGACGGTCGCGAGCACGATGGTGCCCCGCTGCTCGCCCTCGACCCGCTCCATGTGCGGTTCCAGATGCGCGACCGCGGTCTTCATCGTCTCGGCCGACTGCAACACGAACGGCAGCTGCATCTTCCCCGCGCCGAACAGCTCGCCGACCGTCTTCATCCCGTCGAGCAGCACCGTGTTGATGATGTCGAGCGGCTTCATCGCGCCCATCGCCTCGTCGAGATCGGCTTCGAGCCCCTTGCGGTCGCCGTCGACGATCCGGTCGCGGAGCCGCTCCTCGACCGTCTCGGCCCGCTTCCGGCGCGTCGCGTCCTCCGCCTTACGATCGGCGAAGATCGCGAGCAGCCGGTGCAACGGATCGTAGCCTTCGCGTCTCCGATCGAGCAGAAGATCGGCGGCGACCTCCGCCTCCTCGGGGGCGATCGCGTGCAACGGCCGGATCTTGCTCGCGTGCACGATCGCGGCCGTCATCCCCGACTTGACCGCGAGGTCGAGGAACACCGAATTCACCACCGCGCGCGCGGCCGGGTTGAGCCCGAACGACACGTTGGACAGGCCGAGCACGATCTGCACCTCGGGGAACCGGTCGGCGATCGCCCGGATGCCGTCCAGCGTCCAGAGTGCGAGCTTGCGGTCGTCCTCGTTGCCGGTCGCGACCGTCAGCACCAGCGGGTCGATCATCAGGTCCGAGCGCGGCAGCCCGTGCGTGTCGCAGCAGAACCGCACCAGGCGCTCGGCGATCGCGAGCTTGCGCTCGGGCGTCTTCGCCATGCCTTCCTCGTCGATCGTGCCCGCGACGACGGCGGCGCCGAACTTCCGCGCGAGCGCGACACGCTCCTCCGCGTGCGCGTCGCCGTTCTCGAAGTTCAGCGAGTTGATGATCGGCTTGCCGCCGTGCAGCTTCAGCGCCTGCGCCAGCACGTCCACCTCGGTGCTGTCGATCATCAAAGGCGCGTTCACCGCCCCGGTGAAGCGGTGCACCACCTCGTTCATCTCCGCGGCCTCGTCGCGGCCGACGAAAGCGGTGCAGACGTCGACGGCGTGGCTGCCTTCCGCGGCCTGCTCGCGGCCGACCGCGACGCAGCCGTCCCAGTCGCCACGCTCCTGCAGCTCGCGCCATTTCCGCGACCCGTTGGCGTTGCAGCGTTCGCCGATCGCGAAGAACGCGTTCTCCTGGCGGAGCGGCACCGCGCCGTAGAGCGACGCGACGGACGGGACGGGAACCACCGTGCGCACCGCCGGCGCCGGCCGACGCCGTGCGCCCGCGCGATGGCGGAGCATCGCGTCGAGCGCCTCGATGTGCGGCGTCGAGGTGCCGCAACAGCCGCCGATCAGGTTGACGCCGTCCTCCTCGACGAAGCGCGCGAGCCAGCTCGCCATGTCGGCCGGGTTCAGCGGGTAGTGCGTCTGCCCGTCCACCAGCTCGGGCAGCCCGGCGTTCGGCTGGCACGAGATCAGGCCCGGCCAGGCGCGCGCGAGCCAGGCGACGTGCTCGGCCATCTCCTGCGGCCCCGTCGCGCAGTTCAGCCCCATCAGCGGCACGTCGAGGGCCGCGATCACGGTCGCCGCGGCGGCGATGTCGGGCCCCACCAGGAGCGTACCCGTGGTCTCGACGGTGACCTGCACGAAGACCGGGGTGTCGCGCCCGAGCTCGGCCCGGGCGATCCTGGCACCGTTCACCGCCGCCTTGATCTGCAGCGTATCCTGGCAGGTCTCGATCAGGATCGCGTCGACCTCGCCCTCGATCAGGCCGCGGCACTGCTCGGCGAGCGCCGCTTCCAGCGTGTCGTAGGCGATGTTGCCGAGCGTCGGCAGCTTGGTGCCGGGACCGACCGATCCGACGACGTAGCGATGCCTTCCGTCGGCGAACCCGTCGGCCGCCTCGCGGGCCAGGCCGGCGGCGATCCGGTTGATCTCGCGCGCCCGGTCCTCGAGGCCGAACTCGGCCAGCGTGATCGGCGAGCCGCCGAAACTGTTGGTCTCCACCATGTCGGCGCCGGCTTCGTAGTAGCCGTGGTGAATCCCGCGGACCAGTTCGGGGCGCGAGAGGTTCAGCACCTCGGTGCAGTTCTCGCGACCCCAGTAGTCGCGCTCGACGTCGAGGGTCAGCGCCTGGACGCGGCTGCCCATGCCGCCGTCGCAGAGCAGCACGGTGTCGCGGAGCGCGTCGAGCAGGTGGGGCCGGTTCATGACCGTACCATTTAGAGAGCGGACCGGAGAAAAGCGACGCCATGCCCGACAGGATCGACGCCCGCGTGCCCGTCCGCCTCGCGGACCGGATGCCGGACCGGCTCGCGGACGGCGCGCTGGTGCTGGTCGAGCGCGGTCTCGACGTGCTGCCGCCGAGAGGCGGTGCGGCGGCGCGGCTTGCGGATTTCGCGCCGTCGCACGAGACGATCGATCCCCTCCTCGCCTGCCAGTGCTGCGCGGGCCGCGCCCCCTTCGCGGCCGAGCTCGGCCGGCTGTTCACTGAGCGGGCCCGTGGCGAGGTGGCGTTCTTCCGCTCGGTGGTCGCCGTGGGCACGCCGCGCGGGCTCGATCAGGCGCGCGACGCCCTCGCCTCCGACCCGTTCCTGCTCGGCCGCTACCGGCTCGCGGCGGACGAGCGTGCGCCCGGTCTCCGCCAAGACCGCGAGGCGACCGGGCCCGCCTGAGCCGCGGCGATCCCACCCGATGTGACCGGCTTGGCCAGGTCGACCAGCACCTCGCCCGGCCGGGTGGGATGCGGCCGCTCGCCGGTGCGGCGGTAGCCGGCCGCGACATAGAGCGCGAGGTTCCGCGTCATGCGTCGGTTCGTGTAGAGGCGGAGCTCGTCGAAGGCCGGCTTCGGGACGACACCGATCCCCGGTACGCCGGCTCGTAGGCCTCGGCGCTGATCGCGCGGACGAGCGAGGCCTCGTCCGCGCGGGCGGGACGGAGGCAGGCATGCTCCATCACCCCGCTTCGTCCCCGCCCCGCAGCGTCCGCTGCATGATCACCACGTCGAGCGACTGCCCGAACTTCTCGCCGACGTCCCGCATGACGCCCACCCGGACGAAGCCGAGGCTCGCGTGGACGCCGATCGAGCCCACGTTGTCGCTGTCGCCGATCAGCGCCAGCATGTGGCGGAAGCCGGCCGTCTCCGCCTCCTCGATCAGCTGGCCGACCAGCGCCTTGCCGACGCCCTGGCCGCGCACGTCCTCGCGGACGTAGATGCTGTCCTCGACGGTATGGCGGTAGGCCGGGCGGTCGCGGAACGGCCCGTAATAGGCGAAGCCGACCAGGCCCGTCTCGTCGGCGGCGACCAGCCAGGCGTGCCCCGCGCCGAGGCAGCGGGCGAGCCGGCCGCCGATCTCCTCGACGCTCGGCGGCACCTCCTCGAAGGTTCCGGTGCCGTGCAGCACATGGTGGGCATAGATCGCCTGGATTTCCGGCAGGTCGACCGGGCGGGCTTGTCTGATCTCCATGCGCTCCTCGGAGGTTCGTCAGGCGGCTGGTCGCGGGGCACAGCCCGACGCCGGATACCGTTTCATGAAAATAACGATAACGGGGCTGGAGGCTTGATTTTCCTGCCGTTCGGGGTTCCCTCATGATATAGGGCCGGACGGCGGTTTGGCACCGGAATGTCATATCGCGGCCCGGCCTGGGCGGCGCATCGAGAGGGTCGACGTGGATCAGCAGAGCGGGTCGATCGGCGAGCGTGGCCTGGACACTCCCCTCATCGCGCGTCTCCGGGCGGTGATGAGCGCCGCCCTCTACCACGGCGTCGAGATGGACATCCGCGATTTCCGCGGCACCGTCGGCGAGGAGAGCCCCTCGCCGGCGACGCTCGTCGCGTGGCTCCGCGAGAGCGGCGTCGTCGCGACCGCGATGCGGCTGAAATGGCGCCACCTGGTCCGGATGACCGACAACCCGCCGATCGTGCTGACGTTCCGCGACGGATCCGCCGGCGTGATGGTGGGCGCCGATCCCGGGCGCAACGTCGTCTGGATGCGCGATCCGCTCCGCCACGAGGCGGAGCCGCCGATCGCGGTCGACGAGCTCCGCCTCGCCCAGGTCTGGACCGGCGACGTCGTGCTCGCCCGGCGGTCCCGCGACGCGACCGAGGAGGAGCACCCCTTCAACATGCGCTGGCTCGGGCGGCTCTGCCTGACCGAGCGCAAATCGCTGCGCGACATCGCGCTCGCCTCGATGACGCTCAGCATCATCACCATCCTGCCGGCGCTGATCGTGATGCAGGTGATCGACAAGGTCCTGCAGTTCCACGCGATCTCGACCCTGGTCACCCTGTCGCTCATCATCGGCATGCTGGTCGCCTACGAGACCGCGCTCGGCTACGCGCGGCGCGAGATCACCAACGTCGCGTCGATGCGGATCGACGTCCGCCTCCAGCTCCACGTGTTCTCCCGCCTGCTGGCCCTGCCGCTCGAGTTCTTCGAGCGCAACCAGGCCGGCATGACGGTGATGCGGATCTCGTCGGTCTACCGGCTTCGCAACTTCATGACGCAGCGCCTGATGGCGGTCTTCCTCGACTGCTTCACGCTGCTGGTGCTGCTGCCGTTCCTGTTCTACCTCGACCCGACGCTCGCCTGGCTGATCCTGGTCTGCGCCGGGCTGATCGGCGTCATCATCGCGGTGTTCATGGGGCCGCTGATGCGGCTGGCCGGGATGCGCGCGCTGCGTGACAACCAGAAGGGCTCGATCCTCTACGAGACGGTCGCCGGGATCCGCACCGTCAAGACGCTGGCGCTCGAGCCGACCCGGCGCTCGGAATGGGACGAGCGCGTCGCCGCCTCCGCCGAGGCCGGTCTCCGCGAGACGCGGCTCTCGAACGTGGTCAACACGCTGGTGACCCCGATCGAGCGGATGATGAACATGGGCATCATCATGGTGGGTGCCTACCTGATCCTCCGGCAGGGGACCTCGGTGCAGGTCGGCGGGCTGGTCGCCTTCATGATGCTCGGCGGCCGCGTCGCCCAGCCGCTGGTCGGCTTCGCGCGCCTGCTGGAGGACCTGAACGAGGTCAAGGCGTCGCTCGGCGAGGCCGGCTCGGTGCTGAACCAGCCGACCGAGACCAAGGCGCTGACCACCGGCATGCGGCCCGCGATCCGCGGCGCGCTCTCGTTCCAGGGCGTCGACTTCATCTATCCGGGCGCCGACACGCTCGCCCTCGACGGCGTCACCTTCGAGGTTGCCGCCGGCACCATGCTCGGCGTGGTCGGCCGCTCGGGATCCGGCAAGTCCACGCTGACCCGGCTGCTCCAGGGCGTCAGCCGCGGCTACAAGGGCAATCTCCGCCTCGACGGGGTCGATCTCCGCGAGATCAACCTCACCCATCTGCGCCGTTCCCTCGGCGTGGTGCTGCAGGACAACTTCCTGTTCCGCGGCACCGTCCGCGACAACATCACCGCCGGCCGGCCGGGTCTCTCGATCGAGGACGTGGTGCGCGCCGCGAGGCTCGCCGGCGCCGAGGAGTTCATCGAGCGCATGCCGTCCGGCTACGAGACCTGGATCGAGGAGGGCTCGACCAACATCTCGGGCGGCCAGAAGCAGCGCCTCGCGATCGCGCGCGCGCTGATCTCGGACCCGAAGCTGATGGTCCTCGACGAGGCGACCAGCGCGCTCGACCCCGAGAGCGAGGCGCTGGTGAACGCCAACCTGCACCGGATCGCCCGCGGCCGGACCATGGTCATCGTCTCGCACCGGCTGTCGTCGCTGGTCGATTGCGACCAGATCCTGGTGATGGACAAGGGCCGGGTGATCGACGTCGCGCCGCACGCCATCCTGGTCGAGCGCTGCGCCATCTACCGCGCGCTCTGGCTGCAGCAGAACCGCCACATCGACCCGCACGCGCGCGCCGCCTCCGGTCCCGCCCCGGCTCTGGCGCAAGGGGACGACTGACCGCCATGGCCAACGAACTGACGCCGTCCGGGCGGGCACTCCGCCGCCGCGACGCCGACGACCTGCCGCGGGCGCTGCTCGAGTTCCACTCGCCGAGCGCCGGCATCGTCGCGACCCCGGTCAAGCCCGCGGCGCGATCGGTGATCCGGATCGTCACGCTGCTGGTCCTGACCT
Source organism: uncultured Acetobacteraceae bacterium (assembly GCA_964249405.1). Classification (GTDB taxonomy): domain Bacteria; phylum Pseudomonadota; class Alphaproteobacteria; order Acetobacterales; family Acetobacteraceae; genus CAXTPV01. The sequence goes on from CAXUBX010000008.1 coordinate 12,018, forward strand.
TCATCCTGATCGCGACGTTCTGCCCGCTGAACCGCGTGGTGACCGGAACCGGCGCGCTCGCCGCGGTCGACCGGACGGTCGTGGTCCAGCCCTTCGATCAGGCGATCGTCCACTCGATCGACGTCCACGAGGGCGACATCGTCAAGCCGGGCGAGGTCCTGGCGCAGCTCGATCCCACGATGTCGGAAGCCGACGTCGTCAATCTCCGCTCCCAGGTGCAGAGCTTCTCCGCCGAGGTCGCGCGCCTCTCCGCCGAAGCCACGGGACGCGACTACCACCCCGACGTCACGGACGCCGACCAGACCCAGCAGGAGGCCGCGTTCCTCCAGCGCGGGGCCGAATACCGGGCGCAGGTGCAGAACTACGACGGCCAGATCACCGAGGCGCGCGCCGACCTCGCCGGCTTCCAGGCCAGCGCCGCCGCCTACGCCAAGCGCCTCAAGGTCGCGAGCGACATCGAGGGCATGCGCCTCACGCTCCAGCAGGAGGCGATCGGCAGCCGCCTCAACTCGCTCGCCGCCGCCGACAACGTGGCCGAGATGCAGCGCGCCGAGGCCGACGCGATCGAGAACAGCAACGGCACGGCCGCCAAGATCGCCTCGCTGACCTCCCAGCGCGACGCCTACGAGAAGAACTGGCGGGCGCAGATCTACGCCGACCTGACGGACGGGGAGCGCAAGCTCGCCCAGGCCCGCGACCAGCTCGCGAGCGCCGATCTCCGCCACAAGCTGGTGGTGTTCCGCGCCACCAAGCCGGCGATCGTGCTCACCATCGCGAAGGTCTCCGTCGGCTCGGTGCTGCAGCCCGGCGCGGAGTTCATCACGCTGGTGCCGGTGGACAGCCCCCTCGAGATCGACGCGCGGATCCCGGCCTCGGAGTTCGGCTATGTCCGCCTTGGCGACCCGGTGAACGTGAAGTTCACGACCTTCCCCTACCTGACCTATGGCGGGGCGGTCGGCACGGTCGAGACGGTCAGCGCCGACAGCTTCCTGGGCGGCCAGAACGGTGCCCCGCCGGACAGCACCGGCCTGATGGGCGGTGCCGCCGTCGGCGGCGGCGGCGGCGAGGCCTACTATCGGGTCCGGATCGCGATCGACCGGACGACGCTGCACAACGTGCCGAAAGGCTTCCGCCTGACGCCCGGGATGCCGGTCAGCGCCGACATCAAGGTCGGGCGGCGCACCATCATGCAATATCTCCTGAGCTCCGTCGTCCCGACCCTCCGGGAGGGCATGCGCGAACCCTGAGGGTCGCGAGAGCGATCCCGCCCACAAGCCCTGAGCCCGACCGGAACCCGTCGCCGATGGCGCTCCTCGACCGCCTCGCTTTTCTCCTGCCGCCGCGCAAGCGCCTCGCCCGCGCGATCCGGCTGACCGACGAGGGCAGGCCCGCGCTCGCGTTCCCGCACCTCGCGGCGGCGGCGAAGGCCGGCATCCCGGAGGCGGCCGACCGGATCGGCCGCGCCTATCTGGGCGGTGCCGGCGTGCCGGCGAGCCGCGTCGAGGGCGCACGCTGGCTGCAACGCGCCGCCGAGGCCGGATGGGTCGACGCCCAGACCGCGCTCGCGACGCTGCATCTTCGCGGCGAGTACCCGGGCGAGGCGGGACGGGAGGCCCTGTTCGGCCGCGATTCCGCCCGCGACGCCGCCGGGATCGATCACGACGCCGCTCTCGGCTGGGCGCGTCGCGCCGCCGGCTCGGGCTCGGCGGAGGCCGACGCGCTGGTCGGCTTCATCCTGACCTCCGGGCCGGAGCGGCTCCGCGACATCGAGGGGGGCGACGCCGCGTACCAGCGGTCGGCCCGCGCCGGGGATGCACGCGGACGGCTCGGCTACGCGCTGTCCATCCTGCGCCGGAACGGCGACACGGACGACCTGTCGCTCGGTGCCTCCGAGCTTCGCGCCGCGGCCGATGCCGGTCTGCCGACCGCCCTCTACCTCCTCGGCGTGATGACGGAGCGCGGTGCCGGCGTCCCCCGCGACCCGCCGGAAGCCGTGCGTCTCTACCGGCGCGCCGCCGAGCTCGGCTTCCGGTCCGCCCAGGCCCGTCTCGGACTCGCGCTCGCGGAAGGGAACGGCGTCCCGCGCGATACGACCGAAGGCGAGAGCTGGCTTCGCCGGGCCGCCCTCGGCGGCGACATGGAAGCCGCCGCGGTGATCGGCGACCTCTACGCCCGTGGCGGCGACCTGCCGCCGAACTACGCGGAAGCCGCACTCTGGTACAGCCGCGCCGCCGAGGCCGGTCACGCCGCGGCGTCGCGAGCCCTCGGGCTGCTGTATCTCACCGGCGCCGGCGTCAGTCGCGATCCGGACGAGGCGGCGCGCTGGTTCCGCCGCTCCGCCGAAGGCGGGGACCGCGCGGGCATGGTCGATCTCGCCAATCTCGTGATCGGCGGCAGCGGCGGCACCGACACCGACAAGGTCGTCGCGCGCGCCGCCTTCGAGCGCGCCGCCGAAGCCGGCGACCTGGTCGGCGCCTTCAATCTCGGCATCTGCCTCGCCGAGGGGGTCGGGATCGAGCGTGACGACCGCCGCGCCATGCTCTGGCTCCGGCGGGCGGCCGACGGCGTGGTGAACGCGCAATACTGGTATGGACGGATGCTCCTCGAGGGCCGCGGCGTCGATCCGGACGCGGCCGAGGGCCAGCGCTGGATCGCGCGCGCGGCCGAGCGCGGCATGCCGGACGCGCAGGCGCTCTACGGCGACATGCTGGCCACCGGCCGGGCCGGCACGCGCGATCACGCGCTGGCGCTCGACATGTTCGGCCGCGCCGCGGCGTCGGGCCACGTGAGCGCCATGTTCTCGATCGGCGCCATGCACGGCGGCGGCCACGACATCCCCGAGAACCGCGCGCTCGCCCGCGACTGGTTCCGCCGCGCGGCCGAGCGCGGCCACGCCGTCGCCCAGCTGATGCTGGGCCGCTATCTCGCGCGCGGCCATGGCGGGCCGGCCGACGAGGCGGAAGCCCGGAGCTGGCTCGAGCGGGCCGCCGCCCAGGGAAGTCACGAGGCGACCGCCGAGCTCGCCCGCCTCAACGCCGCCGGTCGCCGCGCCGCCGTCGCGAGCTGACATCGTGGAGAGCGACCCGAACCTCCGGCGTGCGGCGGAGCGCCGGAGGCATCCCTCCGTCTCGACGATCGCGGCCGACCGCGCCCGCGAGCAGGCGGTCGAGCGGGAGGCGACCGCCGGACGGGCACGCGAGGCGTTCCGGCTCGGCACCGAGGCCGGCGAGGCGGGACGTCACGAGGAGGCGGTGCGTCACCTCGACCGCGCCCACCGGCTCGCCCGTGGCGATCACACGATCGGTTTCGCGCTGGCGCTCGCCCGGCTGCGCGTCGGCGATCCGGCCGGTGCGATCGCGCCGCTGCTCTCGATCGCGCGCGCGCTCGATCTCCGCCAGGCCGCGATCGCGCTCGCGATCGCCCGCCGCCGCCAGGGTCTCTCGCAGTCGGCCGCCCACCATCTCGCCGACACGCTGTCGCGCCAGGCGCTCGACCGCTCCGATCCGTCCTTCGTCCCGATCGCCGACGCGATCGCCGCCGAGGCGGGCTTCGACGGCTGGTGCGGCCTCGACGCGACGGGCGTGCTCACGGTCCGTTCAGTCGGGCAGACCTTCTCCTGCGCGATCCGGCTGGACGGCGCACCGTTCGGGCCGGCACGCCTCGCGGTCGAGCCCGGGCGCCCGGTCTCGCTTCCGGCCGGTGCCGACTGGCGGCGGCGGCGGCGGCTCACGGTCGAGGCGGCGGGCGCCCGGCTCCTCGCAGGCCTGATCGACGTCGCCTCGATCGCCCGCACCGACGGGATCGTGGACGCGGACCGGGAGGGCGGGCTGTCCGGCTGGGCCTGGTGCCCCAACGCGCCCGAGCACGATCCCGTGCTGACGCTCGCCGATGCCGGCGGGAACCGGCTGCTCGTGGTCCGCTGCTCGACGGCGATCGACGCCGCGATCCCGGACCGGCGCTTCGGCACCGTCGCGCGCGGCTTCCGCCTGCCGGCGGCGGACTGCCCGTCCGGGCCGCTCCGCGTGTTCGACGAGACCGGCCTGGAGCTTCCCGGCAGCCCGATCGAGCCGGGCCTGGAACGCGACGCGATCGCGGCGTCGCTCCGCGACGATCCGGCCTCCGCCCGCCTCGCCCGACGCTTCGCCCCGGTGCCGGCCGATTTCCGTGGCCGTCCGGCGTCGCGCGGGCCGGTCCGGCGGGCGCCGCCGGTGGCGATCGTGATCCCGGTCCATCGCGGCCTCCGCCGGACGATCGCCTGCCTCGACGCGGTGTCCGCGACGGTGCCGCCCGGAACCGCGGTCCATGTCGTCGATGACGGCTCGCCCGATCCCGAGCTCGCGGCGACCCTCGACACCCTCGCCCGCTCCGGACGGATCCGGCTGCACCGTCACGAGGGCGGCCGCAATCTCGGCTTTCCGGCGAGCGTCAACCGGGGCATCGCGGCGGCCGCGCCGTGCGACGTCGTGCTGCTCAACAGCGACACGATCCCCGTCGGCGAGTGGCTGTCACGCCTCCGCCGGGCGGCCAGGAGTGCGGCCGACATCGCGAGCGCCACCCCGTTCACGTCGGAGGGCAGCATCCTCGCCTTTCCACGGCCGGGACAGGCCAACCGGATGCCCGATCCGGATCAGTCGGCGACGCTTGGCCGCCTCGCCGCGCGCGTGAACCACGGCGAGCGGGCCGAGATCCCGGTCGGGGTCGGCTTCTGCCTCTATCTCCGCCGCGATGCGATCGAGGCGGTCGGGCCGTTCCGGGACGATCTGTTCGGCCGCGGCTACGGCGAGGAGAACGACTGGTGCCTCCGCGCCCGGCATCTCGGCTGGCGGCATGTCGCGGCCCTCGACGCCTACGTCGCGCACGAGGGCGGGGTGTCGTTCGGCGCCGGAGGGCGCGCGCTGATGCGCCGGAACCAGGCGATCCTGAACCGCCTCCATCCCGGCTACGACGCGCTGGTCGCGGCCTTCGCCGCCGCCGACCCGCTCGCCGGCGCCCGCCGCCGTCTCGACGAGGCGCTGATTGCCGAACACGCCGCGCGCGAGACGGTCCTGTTCGTGACCCATGCGGCGGGTGGCGGGGTCGAGCGCGTGGTCCGCGCGCGGACCGAGCGCGCGCGGCGAGGGGGGGCGCGCGCGCTCGTGCTCCGTCCCGATCCGGAAGGGCTCCGCAACGACCTCGCCGTGCTGCAGGACCAGGCCGATCCGGACGCCCACCCCAATCTCCGCTACGCGCTTCCCGCCGAGCGCGGTGCCCTCGAGGCGCTGCTCCGGACGCTCGGCCCGGCCCGGATCGAGATCCACCACCTGCTGAACCATCACGACGCGGTGCCCGATCTCTGCCGGGCGCTCGCGGTCCCGGTCACGGTCCACGTCCACGACTACGCGGCCTTCTGCCATCGGATCGCGCTGTTCGGGCCCGAGCGGCGCTACTGCGGCGAGCCCGATCGCGACGGCTGCCGGCGCTGCGTCGCCGAGCAGGGCAGCCTGCTCGACGAGGCGGCGGACGTCGACGCGCTGCTCGCGCGCTCGGCGTTGCTGCTCGGCTCGGCCGACCTCGTGGTGGTGCCGAGCGCCGACGTCGCGCGCCGGATCGCCCGGCATTTCCCGGCCCTCGAGCCGGCCGCGGTCGAGCCATGGGAGGACGAGCCGGCCCATGTCCCCGCGCCGCGACGGCGTCGCCGGTCCCCGTCCGCCCCGGTCCACGTCGTGGTTCCGGGCGGGCTCGGGCCGGAGAAGGGTTGCGAGCTGCTGCTGGCCTGCGCCCGGGACGCGCTCGCCCGCCGCCTCGCGCTCCGTTTCTCGGTGGTCGGCTACTCCTCGATCGACGACCGGCTGCAGGCGCTCGGCGTCGCGATCACCGGCCCTTATGACGGCGACGAGGTGGGGCGGATGCTGGAGGCGGCGGATGCCGATCTCGCCTTCCTGCCCTCGCTCTGGCCGGAAACCTGGAGCTTCGTCCTGACGGAGTGCTGGCAGGCCGGGATCCCGGTCGTGGCCTTCGACATCGGGACTCCGGCCGAACGGATCCGGGCGCGCGGGGCGGGAACCCTGCTGGCACTCGATCTCCCGCCCACCGCCGTCAACGACGCGCTCCTCGCTGCGGTCGCGGAACGTTTTGTCCGCGAGACCGTGCTGCACGACGCGTGATCCGCTTGCGTCCGCAGCAGCCGCGTCGCAGGATCACGCGAAATCGGAACTGGAACGATCGGCCTCATGTCACAACAGCCGACAGCCGGCACCAGCAGGTCCGCGGGCGAGCTCAAGACCACGGCACACGTCATGATGCTCGAACCCGGCACCTACACGGTGTCGCGGATGCAGGGCGGCCAGGCGATCGACCGTGACAGCGGGCTTCCCGACATCCGCGTGTCGCGCGCGCCGGAAGGCAGTCACCAGGGCACGGTCGAGGTGGTGGGGTTCCGTCCCGATGGCTGGATCCGCGACGGGGCGGCGCTGGTCCGCATCGCCGGCAGCGCATCGCCGATCCTGATCACGATCTACCAGCGCCCCGGCGCCTCGGAGCCGGCGCCCCGCATCCAGGTCCAGCAGATCGTCGGTGCCGGCGGCACCGAAGCCGCGTCGCCGGTTCCTGCCAGGGTCGCCGCCAGGGCCGAGGTCGCGGCGCATGTCCAGCGGCGCGGCGACGTGGTGGGCGGGTTCGCCGACTGGATCGGCGATCCCGGAAGCCAGCGTTGGATCGAGGGCTTCTCGCTGGCCCCGAAGGGCATCGCGGCGACCGACATCGAGTACCAGGCCGTGCTCGGCCGGGGCTGGTTGTCGCCCTGGTCGGACAGCGGGCAGTATTGCGGCAGCCGCGGCATGGCGCTGCCGATCCTCGGTCTCCGGATCCGGCTGAAGGGTGCGGCCGCCACGACCCATACGCTCCGGGTCGATGCGAGCTTCACCGACGGCACCAAGGTCGGGCCGGTCGGCGCCGGAGACACCTGCGAAGCGGAGAGCCTGGCGCCGCTGGAGGCCTTCAAGGTCGAACTCGTCCCGGCCGCCGTCGCCGGAGCAGGCGTCGCGCCTCCGGACGCGGGTGCGTCGTCGGCCGCCGTGGTCGGCAAGCCGCCATCGTCGCGCGGGCGTGCGCGCGCGGTCCCGGAAAGCAAGCCCGTCTCGAAGCCTTCGCCGAAATCCGCGGCGTCCGGCCGCCGGCGATAGGACGCGCGCCCGCCAGTCCGGAGCCGGCCCGCGCGCATGCGCTTCCTGTTCGTCCACCAGAACTTCCCAGGCCAGTTCATGCATCTCGTGCGCCGGCTCGCGCGCGAGCGGGCGCACGACATCGTTTTCATCACCGAGAACAACGCGAACCGCATCGATGGCGTGCGACGCCTGCTGTACCGGATTCCGCAGGAGTACGGAGAGCGGACGTTTCCGGTGGCCCACGAGTTCGAGCGCGCGACCATCCGCGCGCATGCCGTCGCGACCGTCGCCGGCGAGGTCAGGCGACTGGGCTTCACCCCGGACATCGTGATCGGCCATCATGGCTGGGGCGAGCTGCTCGACATCAACGATGTCTGGCCGTCGGCGCCGCTGCTCGGCTACCAGGAGTTCTTCTACCGGCTCGAAGGGCTCGATGTCGGGTTCGACCCCGAGTTCCCGACCGAGACCGCCCACCATGCCCGGATCCGGGCCAAGAACGCGGTCAACCTGCTCGCGCTGCACAACGGCGGCGACGGCCAGACACCGACCGAGTTCCAGCGCTCGACCTACCCGGACTGGGCGCAGCCGGCGATCCATCTCCTCCGCGAGGGCGTCGATCTCGATCTCTGCCGCCCCGACCCCGCGGCGAAACGGCGGATCTTCCGGCTCGGCGACCTCGTGGTCTCGCCGCGCGAGCGCCTCGTGACCTATGTCGCGCGCGACCTCGAACCCTATCGCGGCTTCCACGTGCTGATGCGCGCCCTGCCGCGGATGCTGCGCGAGCGCGCCGATCTCCGCGTCGTGCTCGTCGGCGGTGATGGCGTCTCTTACGGCGCCCGGCTCGCGCACGGGACCTGGCGCGAGCAGATGCTGCGCGAGCTCGGCGAGGCGATCGATCCGTCCCGCGTGCATTTCGCGGGCAAGCTCGACTACGCGGATTACCGCCGCCTGCTGCAGCGCTCGGACGCGCACGTCTATCTGACCTACCCGTTCGTGCTCTCGTGGAGCTTCCGCGAGGCCCTGGCGATGGGCTGCGCGGTGGTGGCGAGCGACGTGGCGCCGGTCAGGGAGTTCATGCGTGACGGCGAGACCGGACTGCTGGTCCGGTTCCCCGACCCCGACGCGCTCGCGACCCGCGTTCTCGACCTGCTGGCGGACCGCAGTCTCGCGCGCGCCCTGTCGTCGTCGGCCCGCGCCTATGCGGAACGGAATTTCTCGATGACGGAGTATCTCGACCGCTACCAGGCGCTGATCGCGCGGGTGACCGGAAGCTGAACCGAAAGCCAACGGCGCCGCTCAGTCGGTGCCGATCCTCACGACCGCTTCGTTGCGCCGCAGGGCGGGGATGGTCCAGGGCGGATCGTAGAACCAGTCGAACGGCGCGCCTTCGGGGTGAAGCTCCGTTCCGGCGAGACTGCGAAGCAGCCGGGCTCCGGCGTCGCGCACGGCGGCTTTCGTGGGCGTGCCGGCGTAGCGCAGGACGGCGACGGTCTCCGGCGGGATGCTCACGAGGCGGACGGTCGGATCGTTCGGCGTCGGCAGCGTCGCGATCGTGTATCGCGCCGGCATGAAGAAGCTGATGCGCCACTGGCCGGCCCCGGTGCGGGCTTGGCTCACCGGTGCCGTCATCGCGATCGACTGGCCGCCGGTCGGGGTCGCGGCGGCCTCGGCGACCGGGGCGGTCATGGCGATGCTCCGCTTCCCGCCATTGCCGCCGAAGATGTAGCCGGCAAGCCGCTCGAAGCCGACGCCGCGGGCCCGGATCTCGTCGCCCTCGACGGTGGTCTCGGCGGCCACGCGCGGACCGTAGCGGCGAAGCTGCACCGGGCCGACCGTCCGTTCGACCACGTAGGGCGGCTCATGCACGGTGCGGATCCCGAACACCGAACAGCCGGTGGTCAGCAGACCCGAGAGGATCGCAGCCATGGCACCTCGCATCCCGGGTCAGCCTCCCGAGCAATCAAGACCGGGGCGTTGCCCCGGACCCCACCAGGAGCCTGGGGCTCCTGGACCTCCATTCGTATTCGGGATCCCGCTCCAGCAGCCTGCTAATGTTGGCGCGAGACGAAATTTTCCAGCCAATGGATCGTGTAGTCGCCGCGCTGGAAGTCAGGGTCGGCGAGGATGCGCCGGTGCAGCGGCGCCACCGTCTTCACCCCGATCACCGCCAGCTCCTCGAGCGCGCGGTCCATGCGCCGGATCGCCTCCATCCGGTTCGCGCCGTGCACGATCAGCTTCGCGATCATGCTGTCGTAGTAGGGCGGCACGACGTAGCCGGCGTAGATGCCGCTGTCGACGCGCACGCCGAGGCCGCCCGGCGCGTGATACTGCTCGATCCGGCCCGGCGAGGGCGCGAAGGTCTCCGGATCCTCGGCGTTGATCCGGCACTCGATCGCGTGGCCCGAGAAGCGGATGTCGGCCTGCGCGTAGCCGAGCTTCTCGCCCGACGCGATCCGGATCTGCTCGCGGACGAGATCGATCCCGGTGATCATCTCGGTCACCGGATGCTCGACCTGGAGGCGCGTGTTCATCTCGATGAACGAGAAACCCCCGTCCTGGTACAGGAACTCGAGCGTGCCGGCGTTGCGGTAGCCGAGCGCCTTGAGAGCGGAGGTGACCGTCTCGCCGATCCGGTCGCGTTCGAGCGCGCTCAGCGCCGGCGATCCCGCCTCTTCCAGCAGCTTCTGGTGCCGCCGCTGCAGCGAGCAGTCGCGCTCGCCGAGATGCACCACCTCGCCATGGGCGTCGGCGAGGACCTGCAGCTCGATATGGCGGGGCCGGTCGAGGTAGCGCTCGATATAGACCTCGTCGTTGCCGAAGGCGGCCTTGGCCTCGGCGCGCGCGGTGTGGAACGCCTCCTCGATCTCGGAGGGGCCGGTCGCCACCTTCATGCCCCGTCCGCCGCCGCCCGCCGCCGCCTTGACCAGCAGCGGGTAGCCGACCGCGTCGGCGACCGCGCGTGCCGCGTCGAGATCGACGACGGCGCCGTCCGAGCCCGGCACCAGGGGCACCCCGAGCTGCGCCATCGCGGTCTTGGCGGTGATCTTGTCGCCCATCATCCGGATGTGTTCGGGGGAGGGTCCGATGAAGGCGAGATCGTGCGCCTCCACCATCTCGGCGAAGTCGGCGTTCTCGGACAGGAAGCCGTAGCCGGGATGGATCGCGTCCGCCCCGGTGATCGAGGCGGCGGTGAGGATGGCGGCCTTGTTGAGGTAGCTCTCGCGCGCCGCCGGCGGCCCGATGCAGACCGCCTCGTCCGCCAGCCGGACATGCATGGCCTCGGCGTCGGCGGTCGAGTGCACGGCGACCGTGCCGATGCCGAGCTCGCGGCAGGCGCGAAGCACCCGGAGCGCGATCTCCCCGCGGTTGGCGATCAGGATCTTGTCGAACATCGAGATCGGATAGGCCTATTCGACGACGGCGAGAACCTCGCCGAACTCCACGGGCGCGCCGGCGGCGACCAGGATCCTGATGAGCGTTCCCGCTTTCGGGGCCTTGATCTGGTTGAAGGTCTTCATCGCCTCGATCAGCATCAACGTCTGGCCGGCCGTGACCGTCTGTCCCTCGGTCACGAAGGCCGGGGCACCCGGCTCGGCGGTGAGGTAGGCGACGCCGACCATCGGGCTGGTGACCGCGCCCGGGTGATCCGCGTAGTCCGGCAGGCCGGCCGACACGCCGGCGCCGGCGGGCGAAGCGATGGCACCCGGCCCGGGTCCGGCGACCGCGGCACCGGCCGGCGCGTAGGCGGCCGCCACCATCGGCGCCGGGGCGCGGGCCACCCGGATCCGGCTGTCGCCTTCCGAGATCTCGATCTCGGTCAGGCTGGTCTCGGTGAGGATCGCCGCGAGCAGACGGATCGCCTCCGCGTCCACGGGCTGCCGGCTCATCGGTCGTCCTCGTCCATCAGCATGTCCGCCATCGCCGTCAACGCCAGCGCGTAGCCCCTCACGCCGAGGCCGCAGATCACCCCGGTCGCCGCTCTCGAGACGTAGGAGGTACGGCGGAACTCCTCCCGCCGGTGGATATTCGTCAGGTGGACCTCCACCGTCGGCAGCTCCGTTGCCAGCAAGGCGTCGAGCAGTGCGACCGAGGTATGAGAGTACGCCCCCGGGTTGATCACGATCCCACGCGCCCGGCCCCGACATTCCTGTACCCACGAGACGATCTCGCCCTCTCCATTGGTTTGCCGGAAGTCGATCGCGATGCCGACCTGCTCGGCGGTGGCGGCGCAGACCTGTTCCACGTCGTCGAGCGTCGCCGCGCCATAGACGGCGGGCTGGCGGGTGCCGAGCATGTTGAGGTTGGGACCGTTCAGCACGGCCACGAGCGGGGGCGCCATCTTGTTTCGCCCTACCATTATCCCGTCGCCCCTCCAACCCCGGGCGCCGAAGGGCCATACTCCTTCCATGGATACGACCGATGCCGGCTTGGTGGATGCGCCCGGAGCGGAGTTCACGCGATCGATCGCGATCGAGGTCAACGGGCAGACCCGCGCGGTCGACCACGGGACGACGCTCACCGGCCTGCTCGCCGCGATCGGCCTCGACGGGCGGAAGATCGCGGTCGAGCGGAACGAGGCGATCGTGCCCCGTTCGCATTACGCCGCGACCAGGCTCGAGCCCGGCGACAGGCTCGAGATCGTGCATTTCATCGGCGGAGGCTGAGGATGGATGTCGGGCCGGGAACGGGGGAACCGCGCACCGAAGGCGCGGCGGATGACGGCTGGACGGTCGCGGGACGGCGCTTCTCCTCCCGGCTGATCGTCGGCACCGGCCGCTACCGGGATCTGGTCGAGACCGCCGCCGCGATCGAGGCCTCCGGCGCCGAGATGGTGACCGTCGCGGTGCGGCGTGTGAACCTGTCGGATCCCGCCAGCCCGATGCTCCAGGACCACGTCGATCCGGCCCGCTACACCTACCTGCCGAACACCGCCGGCTGTCATACCGCGAACGAGGCGGTCCGCACCCTCCGGCTCGCCCGCGAGGCGGGCGGCTGGAACCTGGTGAAGCTGGAGGTGCTGGGGCCGCCGCCGCATCTCTATCCCGACATGGCGGGCACCTTCGAGGCCGCCGAGGCACTGGTCCGGGACGGGTTCGAGGTCATGGTCTACTGCGCCGACGATCCGGTGGCGGCGAAGCGCCTCGAGGAGATGGGTTGCGTCGCCATCATGCCGCTCGGCGCCCCGATCGGCTCGGGCCTCGGGCTGACCAACCCCGCCATGCTGTCGCTGCTGATCGAGCAGGCGCGGGTGCCGGTGGTGGTGGATGCGGGGATCGGCACGGCGTCGGACGCCGCGATCGCGATGGAGCTCGGCTGCGACGCCGTGCTGCTGAACTCGGCGATCGCGCACGCCGGCGATCCGGTGCTGATGGCGCGCGCGATGCGGGCCGCCGTCGCGGCCGGGCGGCTCGCGCGCCGGGCCGGCCGGATGACGCGTCGCCTCGGCGCCGACCCGTCCAGCCCGCTGGCCGGGCTGATCCGCTGACGGTTCGCCGAAGAACAGTCCTCGTTCCGCCGATCGCGCGCAAAGCATCATTTGCCGCAATGCACAAACAGAGTTGCGGAAGAGCGGGCTAAAATCTCGTTCCGCTCTCGAGGATTGCGAACGCACACGATTGAGTGACGAAACTGGTTGACCGCGCGTCTTCGCAGCGGTCAGACTTCCCGTGGGGATTGGGGAGTGACGCGATCGTGCCAGCGAGGTCGCCGTGCCGCGTGGCATGGCCGCGTTCTGCGTATCTGGGGCTCGCCGCCCTGGTCCCGGTCGGTGCCGCCCCCTGCCTTGCCGCCTCCGGCACGTGGCACGAGGACGGCCAGGCCAGCTATTACGGGAACCGTTGGGCCGGCCATCGCACGTCCTCCGGTGCTCGCTTCGACCCCGAGAAGCTCACGGCAGCGTCGTCCGATCTGCCGCTCGGCACCAGGCTCGTCGTGACTTCGGAGGAGACCGGCGACAGGGTCGTGGTCACGGTGAACGATCGGCAGCCCGAGCACGGCGACCGCATCATCGACCTGTCACGCGCCGCGGCGCGCCGGCTCCACATGCTCGGATCCGGCGTCGCTCCGGTCGAGATCGCGGCGGCGTCGCCGCGCGACCTGCAGGAAGAGGCCGCGATCGACAGCGAGACCGCGAACGAGGTCGCGGACGCCCCCGACGAGGACGCCGACCAGGAGGTCGCGCAACCGGTCGTCAGTCACGCGCGACATGGTCTGCGACATAGGCACCCCGTTCGCCGATAGGCTGCGTGCCGCCCGCGGTACTGTCCTCGGCGGTCTGCAGCTCGAGCTCGGCGTTCAGCTCCGCGCCGACCAGCACCACGAACGCGGTCACGTAGAACCACATCATCATGCCGATGATCGCACCCAGCGGCCCGTAGGTCGCGTCGTAGCTCGCGATATGTCCGACATAGTACGAGAAGGCGACCGAGGCGAGCAGCCAGAGCAGGGTCGCGAGCAGCGATCCGGGCGACACCCAGCCCCAGGTCGGCGCCCGGCGACACGGGCCGAACCGGTACAGCAGGCTGAGGCCGGTCGCGACGAAGCACAGCATCAGCAGGAACGAGCCGGCGCTGATCCAGCCCGTGATCTCGGAGGCGAGACGCTCGAGGCCGAGATGCGACGGCAGGTAGGTCAGGATCGGCGGCAGCGCCACCAGCAACGCCACCGCGAACGCCGTCCCGAGAATGCCGCACAGCGTCATCGCCAGCGCGGTCGCCTGGTAGCGGAGGAAGCTCCTGGTCTCCTTTTCCTCGTAGGCGATGTTGAGCGCCGACAGCATCGACTTGGTGCCGGCCGATGACGACCAGAGCGTGATGAGGAGGCTGACCACGAAGGAGAAGGTCAGCGTCGCCTCGGGCTTGCTGACGAGCGCGTGGACGCGCCCGGCGATCAGCTCGAAGGTGCTCGGCGGCAGCACCGACCGCATCACCTGGAGCTGCGGTTCGACCGTGCGCGGATCGAACAGCAGCCCATAGAGCGCCACGAGCATGGTGATGGCGGGGAACAGCGCGAGGATCGCGTAGAAGGCGCAGCCGGCGGCGGCGAGCGACACCCGGTCGGAGATCACCTCGGAGCCGGTTCGCCGGATCACCCGCTTCCACCCCGGCCAGGGGATCGCGGTCGGCCGGGTCGCCTGCCGGCCGAGGCGCCGCCCGTCCTCCGACGACCACTCCGCACGCAGGTCGTGGCTCGTCGTGTCGCCGCGCTGGTGGGGCTCCTGGCTCTTCGCGATCGTCTGCCCCGGCGTCATCGAAACGCCCTCCACGCTTGCCGGCCTGTTCCGCGTCCGTGACGGCAGGTCGCCGAACGAACGACGGTGCTCGATTTCGGGTTGCATCCGTGGTCCCGCCACTCTAGATCCACCCCCCACGCAGCAACGCACGTGCCTCTGGCCCACAAGGTTACGCAACGACGTCAAGCGTTCTGGCACGCCGGGTCCGCCGGTGGGGTTCGCCCCTACAGCGGTTCGTCACTTGGTCGCTGGTTCGTTCGACCGTTTCGCAACACCGTCCGCCGACTGCAATCCAGGACCGCAGTCCAAGTTGGGCGACAGATTGGGAAGGGCGGGTGCGATGACCCCGAAGATCGCCCGTTTCCTGGCGTCAGAGTCGCCAGCCACGCCTTGCCTCGTGTTCGACGTCGATCGCGTCGAGCGCAACTACCTCGCACTCACCGAGGCGTTGCCGCTGGCGCGCATCTACTACGCGGTGAAGGCCAATCCGGCGCGCCCGGTGCTCGAGCGGCTGGTCCGGCTCGGCTCGTCGTTCGATGCGGCGGGGATCGAGGAGGTCGAGCTCTGTCTCGCGTCCGGCGCCGATCCGTCCGCGATCTCCTTCGGCAACACGATCAAGAAGGCGAGCGCGATCGCGCGAGCCCACGCCCATGGCGTCTCGATGTTCGCGTTCGACAGCGACGAGGAACTGGAGAAGCTGGCGCATCACGCGCCGGGCGCCCGCGTCTACTGCCGGCTGCTGCTCGAGAACGGCGGCGCCGAATGGCCGCTCTCGCGGAAGTTCGGAACCACGCTCGCGCACGCCCGCGCGCTGCTGATCCGCGCCGACGCGCTCGGTCTCGACGCCTACGGGCTCTCGTTCCACGTCGGCAGCCAGCAACTGGAAACCGAGCCCTACGAGGCGGCGATCGGCCGCGTCGGCCTGCTGTTCACCGACCTGCGGCGGGCCGGGGTCGATCTCCGCATGGTCAATTGCGGCGGCGGGTTCCCGGTCCGCTACCGAGACGAGGTGCCGCCGATCGGCAGCTTCGCGGATGCGATCATGCGCGCGGTCGCCCGGAATTTCGGCAACGATCTTCCCGAGATCCTGGTCGAGCCGGGCCGCTGCATCGTCGGCGACGCCGGCGTGGTGCGCTCCGAGGTCGTGCTCGTCACCCGCAAGGGCGACGAGGACCGGCGCTGGGTGTATCTCGACATCGGTCGCTTCGGCGGCCTCGCCGAGACCGAGGGCGAGGCGATCCGCTACCGCATCGCGACGCCGCATGACGGCAGCGCCAGCGGTCCGGTCACGATCGCGGGCCCCACCTGCGACGGCGCCGACATCCTCTACGAGCGGGCCGGCTACCGGCTGCCGGACGCGCTCGCGTCGGGCGACCTGGTGACGCTGGAGGACACCGGCGCCTACGTCAGCACCTATGCGAGCCAGTCCTTCAACGGCTTCGCGCCGCTCGCCGAACACTATCTCTGACCGGGGCGGGGCGGCGTCACACGCCGCCCCGCTGGTTTCCGCTTGCGGTCGCGCCCGCACGGCGCGATGTCGGGCGCCATGAGCGTTGCGGTGTCCGGAGTTCGGCGCGCGGACGGGCTGCCCATCGGGACGGTCCTGATCCTGCTTGCCGGGGCGGCGATCTGGCTGGTGTCGGCGGAATGTCCGACCGCGATGCCCGCCTGGGCTCCTTGGGAGTTCTCGCCGGTCATCTACGCCTGCACCGTGTTGCCGTTGTTCTGGTATGTCCGCGGCCTGGCCGTGCTGCCGGCGGTCGAGCGGCCGTCCGGCTTCGCCGTCGCGTGCTTCGTCGCCGGGCTCGCGATGATCTGGGCGGTGCTCGAGACGCACTACCTCTACATCTCGCAGCACGCCTTCTTCCTGAACCGGGTCCAGCACCTGGTGATGCACCACCTGGCGCCGTTCCTGATCGCGTTCGCCTGGCCGGGTCCGGTGCTGCGCCGCGGCGCGCCCAGGCTCGTCCTCCGGCTGTGCGGGACGCGTCCGGTCGGGGTCGTGCTCCGGGTGCTGCAGAACCCGCTGGTCGCCGGCGTGCTGTTCGCCGGGCTGATCGCGTTCTGGCTCGTGCCGGCCGTCCATTTCCGGGCGATGCTGTCGCCGCCGCTCTACGCGGTGATGAACTGGAGCATGATCGCGGACGGGCTCCTGTTCTTCTTCCTGATCCTGGATCCCCGTCCGGTGCCGCTGGCGTCCTGCTCGTTCCCGATGCGGCTCCTCACCGTGCTTCTCGTGGAGTTCCCGCAGATCCTGATCGGCTCCCGGCTGACCTTCACGGATCGCGACATCTACCCGTCCTACGACCTCTGCGGCCGGTTGTTCCCGTCGATCGGTCCGGTGGTCGACCAGCACATCGGCGGCATCGTGATCTGGATCCCCGCCGCGATGATGAGCGCCGTCGCCTTTCTGCTCGTCATGAACAACCTGAGGAAAGATGAAGACAGGCGAGCCTCCTCCCGAACCGGCGATGTCCGCGTGGGTGCGGTCATCGTCTCCTCGGCGTCCTGGACGGGCCGCTAGGCTTGCCGCACTGCCGCCGGCCGTGCTGTCCGTCATCCTGCTCGCCGCGGCAGGGCGGCCGCCGGTGGTGACGGACGGCCGCCTCCGCGTGCTGCTCCCGACGATCCCGGCGGCCGGCTACTTCACGCTGGTGAACCCCGCCCCGACACCGCTCGTGCTCACCGGTGCCACTTCGCCATCCTGCGCCTCGATCATGCTCCACATGTCGGCGGAGCGCGGCGGCCTGTCCACGATGACGATGACGCCGAGCGTCGCGGTGCCGCCCGGCGGCACGCTCCGGTTCGCACCCGGCGGCCACCATCTGATGTGCCTGTCGCCGAGCGCGACGCCCGGCGGCACCGCCACGGTCACGCTCGATTTCGCCGACGGCGAGCACGTCGCGGTGCCGTTTCGCGTGGTGGGCGCGCGCGGATGACGGGTCTCACCCGGCGGGCCACGATCGCGGGCCTCGCCGCCGTGCCGCTGGCCGGGTGCGGGGAGGGCGGCGGCTGGCACGACATCGACGTGACCGGCACCTCGCCCGATCTCCGCTTCACGCTCGCCGAGGCGCCGACCGGCCGCACGGTGACCGCGGCGACGTTCCACGGCCACGTCACCATGCTGTATTTCGGCTACACGACCTGCCCCGACGTGTGCCCGCTGACGCTGCAAAACGTCGCGACCGCGCTGCGGCGCGCCGGGCGGCGGGCCGCGGGAACCCGCTTCCTGTTCGTGACAGTCGATCCGGAACGGGACACGCTGCCGGTGCTGGCTGAGTACACCGCATTGTTCGGTCCCGAATTCATCGGACTTCGCGGCACCCCGGACCAACTCGCCCGTCTCGCGCGCCGTTTCCGGGTCGCCTACTCGGTGACGCCGGCGACGTCGACGACACCCGAGCAGGTCACCCACACCTCCATCATCTACGTGTTCGACCGCCTCGGCGCCGCCCGGCTGATCGTGCCCTCGATGGCGACCGCGACGCCGGACATCGCGGGGCTCGCGAGCGACCTCGCGCGGCTCGACCGCGCGCGCGGGGGTGCCTCCTGGCTCGACCGGCTCGCATGAGGCACGCCCGGGTGGCGCTCGCGGCGGCGGCGGTGATCGCGTCGGGTCAGCAGATCTTCCTGCACGGAACACCGAACGGCGCGATCCCGTGCGCGGCCTGCCACGGCATCGACGGCCATGGCCGTCCCGGCAACGGCGCGCCGCGCCTCGCCGGCCTGACGGCGCAGGGCGTCGTCAGCAATCTCGGCGCCCTCGCATCGGGTGGCGGCAGCGACGCGGTCATGCAGCGCGTCGCCGCCAGCCTTTCGCCGGCCGAGCGCGACGCGGTCGCGGCCTACGTCGCGACGTTGAAATAGAAGGAAGGGGAGGGCCGGGCGCACGGCCGCCGGCGCGTCCGCTCAGAACACCACGACGGACCGGATCGACGTTCCCGCCTCCATCAGCTCGAAGCCGCGATTGATGTCGTCGAGCGGCATGGTGTGGGTGATCAGGTCGTCGATGTTGATCTTTCCCTCCATGTACCAGTCGACGATCCTCGGCACGTCGGTGCGGCCGCGGGCGCCGCCGAACGCCGAGCCGCGCCAGACCCGTCCGGTGACGAGCTGGAACGGACGGGTCGCGATCTCGGCGCCGGCAGGAGCCACGCCGATGATGATGCTCTCGCCCCAGCCGCGGTGGCAGCATTCGAGGGCCTGGCGCATCACGGCGGTGTTTCCGGTGCAGTCGAACGAGAAATCGGCGCCGCCCCCGGTGAGGTCCATGATCGCCTCCACGAGGCTGCCGTCGCCCACCGCCTTCGGATCGACGAAATGGGTCATGCCGAACCGGCGCGCAATCTCCTGCTTCGACGGGTTGACGTCGACGCCGACGATCCTGTCCGCGCCCACCATGCGGGCACCCTGGATGACGTTCAGGCCGATCCCGCCCAGGCCGAACACGACCACGTTGGCCCCCGGCCAGACCTTGGCGGTGTAGATCACCGCGCCGATCCCGGTGGTCACGCCGCATCCGATGTAGCAGATCTTGTCGAACGGGGCGTCGTCCCGGACCTTGGCCACCGCGATCTCGGGCAGCACGGTGAAGTTGCTGAAGGTCGAGCAGCCCATGTAGTGGAACAGCGGTGTCGCGGGATCGCAGCGGAACCGGCTGGTGCCGTCCGGCATCACGCCCTTGCCCTGGGTGGAGCGGATCGCCGTGCAGAGATTGCTGCGCCGGCTGAGGCAGGTCCGGCATTGCCGGCATTCCGGGGTGTATAACGGGATCACGTGGTCGCCCGGCCTGACGCTGGTGACGCCGGCGCCGACCTCCCGGACGATTCCCGCGCCCTCGTGGCCAAGGATGGCGGGAAACAGACCCTCCTGGTCGAGACCCGAGAGGGTGTAGGCGTCGGTGTGGCAGATGCCGGTCGCCATCACCTCCATCAGGACCTCGCCGTCCTTCGGACCCGCGAGATCGACGGTCTCGATCGTCAGCTTCTCCCTGGGGCCCCAGGCGACGGCGGCACGGGTCTTCATGACGGGCATCCTTCCTGGACGGTGAGGCAGCGGCTCCATGTTGCCGGCGGCGATGCGCCGGGCCTGCCATGCGAACCGTGCCTGGTGTCTCGGCGGAAACGGAGGGCGGAGGCGGATGGGAATCGAACCCACCACCCGCTTGTCGGCGGGTCTCCGGTTTTGAAGACCAGGGAAGCCACCAGACCTCTTTCGCCTCCGGGCCGACAGTGGACGGCAATCCGGCTCGACGCAAAGGGCTTGATCCCGGCGATCGGTCGTTCCGGGTCGAGCCGGACCGGACCCGCGAGGCTGACGGCTGACGCCAGCCGTCCCTTGCGAACCATTCTCATTCGCACTATGACGCCTCCGGGCTTGGGGAAGACGAGGATGCGGGCGTTCGGGAGATCGATCCGGGGCAGCGTCGCGCTCGGTCTTGCGGTCGCGTCGCCGATCGCGTCGAACGCGCAGACGCCCGGCGTCTCGCAGCCCGGCCAGAGCGCGGCGTCGGGCACGCCGGCCAACCCGAACCCCGAGCCGGCGCCCGCCACCGGCTCCGCGTTCCTGAACGGAGTGCTGAAGCAGAATAACCTGTTCGGCGACATGGGAGGTGCCAGGTCCTGGCTCGCGGCGCGCGGGATCACCTACGGGATCAACGAGACCAGCGAGGTGCTCGGCAACGTCACGGGCGGCATCCGCCAGGGTGCCGACTACGAGGGACTGACCACGGTCAGCGCCGGCCTCGACACCGACAAGGCCTTCGGATGGCGAGGCGGCACCTTCAACGTCAGCGCGTTCTGGATCCACGGCCGCGATCTCAGCACCGACGATCTCGACGACCTCCAGACCGCGAGCGGCATCGAGGCGGAGCGGACCTTTCGCCTCTGGGAGCTCTGGTACGATCAGGCGACCCCGGACGGCAACGCCGACATCAAGATCGGCCAGCAATCGATCGACCAGGAGTTCCTGACCAGCACCTACTCGCCGCTCTTCATCAACACGATGATGGGCTGGCCGGTGGTGCCGTCCTACGACCTGTACGCGGGCGGCCCGGCCTACCCGCTCTCGTCGCTCGGCATCCGGTTCCGCGGCACCACCGGTCCGCTCACCGGACTTCTCGGCGTCTACGACGACAATCCCCCCGGCGGTCCGTTCGACGACGACGACCAGCTCCGCGCGGCCGAACGGACCGGCACCGCGTTCAACCTGAACACGGGCGCGCTGGTGATCGCGGAGCTGCAATGGGCGGTGCAGCCCGCCACCGGACAGAACGTCAGGCCGGGCGAGGGGGCGGGCGGCCTGCCCGGCACCTACCGGGTGGGTGCCTGGTTCGACAGCGGCAGCTTCCCCGACCAGCGGTTCGGCTCGGACGGATTGTCGCTCGCCGACCCGGCCGGCAACGGCGACCCGCGCCTGCTCCGCCACGACGACGCGGCCTATCTCAGCGCCGACCAGATGGTCTGGGAAGACAAGGCGAAGGTCCGCTCCGTCGGCGTCTTCCTCCGGATGGAGGGCGCGCCGTCCGACCGCAACCTGATCGCGTTCGGCCTCGACACCGGCCTCTCGCTCAAGGCGCCGTTCCTGTCGCGGCCGCAGGACACCCTGGGCCTCGGCTACGGCCTCGCCAAGGTCAGCGGCGACGCGAGCGAACTCGATCAGGATACCGCCCTCACCGGAGACGACGCCGCCTATCCGGTCCGGTCCAGCGAGAGCTTCATCGAACTCACCTACCAGGCGCAGATCGCGCCCTGGTGGCAGGTCCAGCCCGACGCCCAGTATGTCTTCACGCCCGGCGCGGGCATCCCGGATCCGGCCAACGCGGACGGCGCCTCGACCCCCCGCCTCGCGAACGAGGCGGTGCTCGGGGTCCGGACCAACATCACCTTCTGACGCCGGTCGCCGCCACCGTCCGATGACGACAGCATCGCGCCGCTGTTGCATCGAGCCCAGGAGAAGCCTAGATGCGAATGATCCGCACTTACAGCGAAGAGCGAGGTCTCGGTTCGATGGCATTCCGGCTCGCGAGACTGGTGCTCGGCTGGATGACGCCGGTGGCGCTGCTCGCGCCGGGCGAGGCGGCCGCGGTCTCCACCGCCTCCTTCCTGTCCGGATTGCACCGGCACACGTTGCTGACCACCACCGTTCCCGCCAACGGCGACCAGAATCCCTACGCGGTGGTGGTCGCCACGCGGTCGGCCGGCACGATCCACGCCGGCGACGTGCTGGTCAGCAACTTCAACGACCGCACCAACCTCCAGGGCCTCGGCACCACGATCGTCGACTACCGCCCCTCCACCGGCGCGCTCACCACCTTCGCGAGCCTGCCTCGCCAGCTCCCGCCAGGAGGGCCGTCCTGCCCGGGCGGCATCGGGCTCACCACCGCGATGACGATGCTCTCGAACGGCGACGTCCTCGTCGGATCGCTGCCATCGACCGACGGCACCACCGCGACCAAGGGCCCCGGCTGTCTCGTGGTGCTGGGCTCCGACGGCAAGCTCCTCTCGACGGTCGCGGGCCCGGCCGTGAACGGTCCCTGGGGCAACATGGCGCTGGCCGAGCACCCGGGGGGCGGCACGCTCTTCGTCAGCAACGCCGGCTTCGACGTGGGGCCCCCCGCCGGCACGCCGCCGGTGGTGACGGACGCGACGGTCGAGCGCTTCGAGCTCGCCTATCGTCCCGGCGAGACGCCGCGCGTGACCGGCTCGACGGTGATCGCGAACGGCTTCGGCGAGCAGGCGGACAAGGGGGTCTTCATCATCGGGCCGACCGGCCTCGCCCTCGATCCCTCGGGCACGCTGTATGCGTCCGACGCGCTCGGCAATCGCATCGTCGCGATCGACGACGCCCTCACCCGGACCACCAGCGCCGGCACCGGGCGCACCGTCACCAGGGACGGGCTGCTGAGCCGGCCGCTCGCCCTGGTGGAGACCCCCGGGCGCCACCTGCTGACGACCAACGGCCTCGACGGCGAGGTCGTGGAGATCGATCCGGCGTCGGGCACCCAGGTCGGCGCAAGGTGGTTCGACGCCGACAAGGCGCAGCAGCCTCCCGGCAGCGGCGACCTGTTCGGGTTGGCCATGGCCCCGTCGGGCGGCGTCTACTACGTCGAAGACGACGTGAACACGCTGATGCTCGCGCACCGATGAGCCGTTGCCCGTTCTCGTCGCGCCGGGCCTTCCTCGGCGCCACCGGCGGCATGCTGGCGGCCTCCGCGGGGCTCGCGATCGCGGCCGACCGGACCGGCAATCCCGCGAGCAGCGCCCGGGGCGGTTCGAGCACCGCGGACGGCACGATCCCGTTCCACGGACCGCATCAGGCGGGGATCGCCACCCCGCAGCAGACCTGCACGGTGTTCGCCGCCTTCGATCTCACCGCGACCGACGCGTCGGAGATCGTCGAGCTGCTCAAGGCCTGGACCGCGGCGGCCGCGCGCCTCACCGCCGGGCGGCCGGCCGTCGAGCCCGCGTCGGATGCCGCCGAACCGCCCAGCGACAGCGGCGAGACCGCGGACCTGACGTCGCGACGGCTGACGCTGACGTTCGGCTTCGGCCCCGGCCTGTTCGAGCGCGACGGGCGGGACCGCTACGGCCTCGCCGCGCGCCGTCCGGCGGCGCTGGTCGACCTTCCCGTCTTCAACGGCGACCAGCTCGACCCGGCGCGGAGCGGCGGCGATCTCTGCATCCAGGCCTGCGCCGACGACCACTTCGTCGCCTTCCACGCGATCCGGCAGCTCGCCCGCATGGCGGCCGCCGACGACGCCGCGAACGGCTACGGCGGCAGGAAGCCCGGCGCGACGGCGGCCGCCGCTCCGAAGCCGGGCGTCGCCTCGCTCCGCTGGCTGCAGACCGGCTTCCTGCCGGACACGCCGGAGAACGGCACGCCGCGCAACCTGCTCGGCTTCAAGGACGGCACCCAGAACCCGGGCAACCCCCACCGGGCGGAGACCGCCGGCGGCAGGACGCTGGGCAACGGCACCTTCGAGGACATCGTCTGGGTCGGCGACGCGGGGCCCGGCTGGATGCGCGGCGGCAGCTACATGGTCGCCCGCCGCATCCGCCTGTCGCTCGAGCACTGGGACCGGACCGAGCTCGACTTCCAGGAAACCGTGATCGGCCGGCGCAAGGCCACGGGCGCCCCGCTTTCGGGCGGCGACGAGTTCACGCCCCTCGACCTCGACGCCGTCGACAAGGACGGCAATCCCGTGATCGCCGAGAACGCCCATGTGCGGCTGGGTTCGGCGAGCCAGTCCGGCGGCGCACGCATCCTGCGGCGGACCTACTCGTACGATGACGGGCTCAGCATGGTCGCCGAGCGCTGGCCGCCGTGGCGCCAGGGCCTCGAATACGATTCGGGCCTGCTGTTCATCGCCTACCAGAACGATCCGCGAAACGGCTTCATCCGGATCTTCGACCGGATGTCGAAGCTCGACCTGCTGAACCAGTATGCGACCCATGTCGGGAGCGCGATCTTCGCGGTGCCCGGCGGCGTCGAGCCCGGAGGCTTCATCGGCCAGGGATTGTTCGAGAGTGTCTGACCGGCACGCTTTCGGCGCTCCGCCCGGCAGCAACGAGTCCCGCCCGCCGCTTGGTTCCTGACGCAACCGCGACCGATCGCGCGACCGCGACGCCGCGGCCGCCCATCGACAACTTGCCCAGCCGAGGATCTCCGATGTTCGCC
>CAXUBX010000008.1:36168-53908 GCA_964249405.1 uncultured Acetobacteraceae bacterium
GACGCCGCGGCCGCCCATCGACAACTTGCCCAGCCGAGGATCTCCGATGTTCGCCACCCGCCTGTTCCGGTCGGCCTTGCTGCTCGCCTCGATCCTGCCGGTGGCGGCGCGCGCGGATCGGCCGCTGGTGCTCTACAGCGCGCAGCACGAGCAGCTGGTCGACGGCCTGACCGCGATGTTCACGCACCAGACCGGCATCGTGGTGAAGACGCGCACCGGCGAGGCGCCGGAGATCGCGAGCCAGATCATCGAGGAGGGCGCGCGCTCGCCGGCCGATGTCTACTTCACCGAGAACTCGCCCGAGCTCACGCTGCTCGACGAGCGGGGGCTGCTCGCTCCGGTCGCGCCGTCCACCCTGGCCAGGGTCCCGGCGTCCGACAGTGCCGCCGACGGGCACTGGGTCGGAGTGCTGGCCCGCGAGAACGTGCTGGCCTTCAACCCTTCGATGGTGTCCGCGGCGGCCTTGCCGGCGAACCTGCTCGATCTCGCGAAGCCCGAGTGGAAGGGCAAGGTCGCCGTCGCGCCGAGCGACGCCGACTTCCTGCCGCTGGTGGGTGCGGTCGTGGCGCTGAAAGGCCGGCCGGCGGCGCTCGCCTGGCTGCGCGGCCTGCGCCGGAACGCGGCGGTGTTCGACGACGACGAGGGCGTCGTGGCCGCGGTGGATCGCGGGGCGGTCGCGACCGGCATCATCAACAACTACTACTGGGCCCGGCTCGAGACCGAACAGGGCGCCGCACGCACCCGCAGCCGGATCCACCATTTCGGCGCGCGCGACGTGGGCGCGCTGATCAACGTCTCGGGGGCGGCCGTGCTGGCCTCGTCGTCGAACAAGGACGCGGCGCAACGCTTTCTCGCCTTCCTGGTCAGCACCGACGTGCAGACCGCGATCGGCAGGGGCGACGTCGATTTCGAGTATCCGCTCGCCGCCGGGGTCGCGCCCAACAGGCTGCTGACGCCGTTCGACCAGCTTCACCCGCCGGCGATCAGCATGAGCGCCATCGGCGACGACCAGCAGGCCGGCACGCTGCTTCGCGAGGCGGGCTTCCTCTGACCGGCGTCCGCGAGCGTCCTCCAGCCCTCCTGCTGGCGGCAGCGGTCGCGGTCGCGGCGACGGTGCTGCTGCCGCTCGGCGTCACGCTGGTCGAGGCGGCGCAGGTCCCGCTCGCCGACGCCGCCGGATTGCTGTTCCGGCCGCTGGTCGGCGAGCTGCTGGTCAACACGCTCGGCATCGTGGTCTCGGCGAGCGTGGCGGCGGCGATCCTCGGCGTGTCGTGCGCGTGGCTCGTCGAGCGCACCGCGCTGCCCGGTCGCCGGGCCTGGGGCAAGCTCGCCGTTGTCCCGCTCGCCGTGCCGCCCTTCATCAGCAGCTTCGCCTGGGTCTCGATCAGCCCGGCGCTGCAGGGTTTCGCCGGGGCCCTGCTGGTGGTCAGCGTGTCCTATTTCCCGCTCGTCTATCTTCCGGTCGCCGCGGCGCTGCGCGGCATGGACCCGGCGCTCGAGGAGAGCGCACGCTCGCTCGGCCGCAGCCACGCCGGCTGCTTCGTTTCGGTCGTGCTGCCGCAGCTGCGGCCGGCGCTGCTGGGCGGGATGCTCCTGATGGCGCTCCACATGCTGGGCGAGTTCGGCGCCTTCACGCTGCTCCGGTTCCGCACCTTCACGACCGAGCTCTATGCCGAGTACCGGACGGGTTTCGTCGGTCCCGACGCGTCGCTGCTGGCGGTCGTGCTGCTGGCGATGTGCCTGGTCTGCGTGGTGGCCGAGGCACGGGTGCGCGGGGCGGTGCGCTACGCGCGGCTCGGGCGCGGCGTCGCCAGACGCTCGGTCCCGATCGAGCTCGGTCGGCTGACGCTGCCCGCGCTCGCCGCGTTCGGATTGCTGGTGGCCGCCTCGCTCGGGGTGCCGTTCGCGATGATCGTCTACTGGCTGGCGCGGCACGGTTCGGCGGCGATCACGCCCGCCTCGGTCTCCTGGCCGCACCTGCTCGCCGCCACCCTGGCCTCGATCCGGCTCGGGCTCGCGGGCGCCGCCTGCACGGTGCTGCTGTCGCTGCCCCTCGCGCTCATCGCCGCCCGCCACCGCGGGCTCGCGGCGACGCTGCTGGAGCGCGCGGCGTATCTCGCCCATGGCGTGCCGGCGATCGTGGTCGCGCTCGCGCTGATCGCGCTCACGCTGCGCGTCGCCGAGCCGCTCTACCAGGGCTCGGCGCTGCTGGTCGGCACCTACGCCGTGCTGTTCCTGCCGCTCGCGCTGGTGAGCGTTCGAAGTGCGCTGCTGCAGGCCGAACGCTCGCTGGAAGACGTCGCCCGCTCGCTCGGTCTCGGCTGGGGCGCGATCGCCTGGCGCGTCGTGCTGCCGCTCGCGAGTGCCGGGATCATGGCGGGAGCGGCGCTGGTGTTCGTCTCCGTGGTGACGGAGCTGACCGCGACGCTGCTGCTGGCGCCGATCGGCACCCGGACCCTCGCCACCGAGGTCTGGGCGAACACCTCGACGCTCGCCTTCGCCGCCGCCGCCCCATACGCCGCCCTGATGGTCGGGCTGTCGCTCGGCTCGACCTGGCTGCTGGCACGGCGCTTCGGCGCCGGCGCGCTCGTCGGCTTCGGCTGATGGCGGTGGCTGCGCTGGTGGTCCGGGAGCTCGGGAAATCGTTCGGGGGCCGGGCGGTGCTGGACCGTGTCGACCTCGAGATCGGCACGGGTTCGCTGGTCGCGATCCTCGGCGCGTCGGGGAGCGGCAAGACGACGCTGCTCCGGCTGATCGCGGGCTTCGAGCGGGCGGACCGGGGCGAGATCGCGATCGACGGCCGGGCGGTCTCCGGGCGCGGCGCGGAGATCCCGGCGCAGCGTCGCCGGATCGGCTACGTGGCGCAGGAAGGCGCGCTGTTTCCGCATCTCCGCGTCGCCGACAACATCGCGTTCGGTCTGCCGGCCGCGTCGCGCCGCGCGCGACAGGGTGTCGGCGAACTCCTCGACCTCGTCGGGCTGCCGCCCGGCCATGCCTCGCGATGGCCGCACGAACTGTCGGGCGGCGAGCAGCAGCGGGTGGCGCTGGCCCGCGCGCTGGCGCCGAAACCCCGTCTCGTGCTGCTCGACGAGCCGTTTTCCTCGCTCGACGCCGCTCTCCGCGCCGGCACCCGCGACGCGGTTGCCGCCGCCCTGGCCGCAGCGGGCGCCACCACGATCCTGGTGACGCACGACCAGTCCGAGGCGCTCTCGATGGGCCAGCGGGTCGCGGTGCTGCGCGAGGGACGCCTGGTGCAGGTGGCGGAACCCGAGACCCTCTACCGGCAGCCGGTGGATGCGGCGCTGGCACGGTTCGTCGGCGATGCCGTCGTCCTGCCGGGCCGGGCGTCCGGCGGCACTCTGCGGTGCCGGCTCGGTCGACTGCGCGCCTCGCTCCCGGTCGCCGACGGGCCGGTCGAGATCATGATCCGCCCCGAGCAGATCGCTCTCGCCCCGCCGTCGAGCCTGCAGGCCGTCGCGGTCGTCCGAGGCGTCACGTTCCATGGACCCGACGCGACGGTGGCCCTCGTGATGGCGGACGGCACCCGCGTGTCGGCACGCGTGGCGGGGCATGTTCTGCCGGCCGTCGGCACCACGGTCGAGTTGCGGGTCGAGGGCGCGGTGATCGCGTTCGCCGGTCCGGCCGCCCCGCGCCCTCGGGGTCCGGCGTGTTGAGAGACGTCGGCCCGACGATCACCCGGTCGCGCGAGGAGGCGCATGGGACGCGAGGCCGACGATGACCCCGGGGCCCCCGACCTCGGTCCGTCCGACGTGAGCGTCGTCGTGGCCTGCGTCTTCGTGGTGCCCGATGCGGCGGTCTCGCGCTTCCTCGAGATCACGTCCCGCGCCGCCGCGATCTACCGGCAGCACGGCTCGCTGGATTGCCGCGTGCACGCGCTCGTCGACGGCGCGGCGCGCTACGGGGACCGCGGGGCTCGACGACCTGCTGCGTCCCTCCCCGGGCGAACAGGTCTTCCTGGTCGAGGACCGGTTCCGCGACCGCGCGCACCAGGAACGCGTGCTGCAGGACGTCGACGCCGATCCCGAAATCGACGCGCTCTTCGACGAACTCAAGACCCTGATCGATCTCCGCCGCGTCGTCCGCGCCGAATGGTCGCTCACCCCGCTCCCGTGAAGCTTGCCGCGAGCCAGCGCCGCATCAGCGCGTAGGACTGCGCCGCCGCGGAGGCGTCGTAGCGGCACATCCCGGTCGGCGCCGTCGCCTCGCGCTCGGTGAAGCAGTGCACCGCGTGGCCGATCACGACGAACTGCCAGGGCGCCGGGTCCGCCCGCATCTCCTGGACGAACGGCCCGAAATCGGGCGCGGTCAGCGCGTCGTCGGCGCCGTTCATCGCCAGCACGCGGGCCCGGATGCGTCTCGCGAGGCTCGGGTTGTCGGTCCCGAGCTCGCCATGGAACGTCACCACCGCCTTCACGTCCGAGCCGCTGCGGGCGAGATCGAGCGCGGCGGCGCCGCCGAAGCAGAACCCGATCGCCGCCAGCCGGGCCCCGTCGATCGGCGCCACCTGCTCGGCCGCCTGCAGCTGCCGATACGCCTCGACCATCCGCCGCCGCAGCGTCGCGCGATCGGCGAGCAGCGGCGCGACCGCCGCCCGCGCCGTCGCGTCGCTCGTCGGCCGCGTGTTCTCGCCATACACGTCAGTCAGCAGCACGACATAGTCGTGCCCCGCGATCATCGCGGCCTTCGCGACCGCGCGCGCGTTCACCCCGTACCAGTTCGGCACCATCAGCAGCCCGGGACGCCTCGCCGCGCCCGCGTCGTCCCACACCAGCACGCTCCGGAACCGCACGCCGTCGAGCGTCCACGTCACCGATCGTGTGACCGTCGCGGCCGACGCCACCCCGATCCAGCCGATCGCGACCACGATGCAGGCCAACGCCGAACCGACGAGCCGCCGCACCACGCCCTCCTTCAACTCACCCGCAGCCCGCCGTCCACGTCGAGGCTGACGCCGTTCACCATCGCGCTCTCGTCGGACAGCAGGAACGCGACCACGCGCGCCACCTCGTCCGGCTCGATGAAGCGCCCGAGCGGAATGCGCGCCAGCATCGGCGCGGACTTCGCGGGATCCGACCACGCGCGCGCGCCCATCGGCGTCAGCGTCACCGCCGGATTGACGCCGTTCACCCGGATCCCGCGCGGTCCCCATTCCACCGCCAGCACCCGCGTCAGCGCATCGAGCGCGCCCTTCGACGCGCAATAGGCGGCATGGTCCGCAAGCCCGATCGCCGACGCCACCGACGACACGTTGACGATCGCTCCGCCGACGCTCCGCCCGAGGAGATCGGCCGCGACCACCTGCGCGATCCGGAGCGGCGCCACCACGTTCACCGCGTACAGATCCGTCATCGCCGCCGCACTGGTCTCGAGCGCCGGCGCGAGATGGGTGATCCCGGCATTGTTCACCAGCAGATCGAACGGCAGGCGCGACGCGACCGCGTCGGCCGCCCGGTCGGGCGCGGCGAGATCGGCGTGGATCGTCGCGCATCCGGTCTCGGCGGCCAGCGTGTCGAGATCGGCCTCGCTTCGACCGAGGGCCACGACCGCGGCGCCCTCGGCGACCAGGCGCAGCACGATCGCGCGCCCGATCCCCTTGCCCGCTCCGGTCACCAGCGCCCGCCGCCCGCGCAATCTCACCGCCCGCTCATGCCTCCGCGGTCCCGTCCCGCCATTGCGCCGCGTCGCCACCCGGCAGCGTCAGCAGGCCCGCGAGCACCGCGCTCACGATGTACATCGCCGCATAGATCACCATCACCCCGAACACCCCGACCAGGCCCTGGAACGCCCACACGACACCCGGGCCCACCCACACGCTGGCTCCGGCGCCGAGATTGAGCAACGACATCGCGGACCCTTTCTCCTCGGGCGCCAGCGACGGCATCAGCGCCGACAATGGCACGTAGCCCGCGAGCGTCGCGCCGTAGAACGCGCCCGCCAGGATCGCGAGCAGCCCGTGCGACGGCCCGAGCAGCGTCGGGACATAGTAGAACGCCATCGTGCTCGCGGCGGACCCGAGCCCGCCGAACACCATCACCGTGCGGCGCCAGCCGAACCGGTCGCCGATCACGCCGAACAGCAGGTTCCAGACGATGTTGCTCGCGTAGGTGAAGAACAGCACGTTCAGCCAGAACGCGAGGCTGAAATGCAGCGTCTTGGTGAAATAGATCGGCATGAACACGAGGAAGCCGAACTCGGGCGCGGTGTTGATCGCGCGCACGATGCAGCCGATGCCGACCTTCGGGTGCTGCCAGCCGACGCTGAGCCCGGACAGCAGCGTCGTCGCGATCGAGGATCCGGCCCGCATGCCGTGCGTGCCGTGCGGATCGCGGAGCCCGACGAGGGCCACCAGGCCGCCGAGGCAGACCACCGCGAGCGCCGCCCAGAACGTCCCGTAGGCCCCGATCGACGGGACGGCGAAGCGCGCGAACAGCGTGCCGATCGTCGGCAGCCCGCCGGTGAACGCGAACCAGAACCAGCCGACGCCCGAGCCGAGCCGGTGCGACGGCGTCGTCTCGACGATCCACACCAGGAACCCGAACGCGAACAGCGGGTAGCCGAAGCCGCGCAGCGCGTAGAACAGCAGCAGCAGCTTGTAGGAGTGGCTCGGGATCGCGACCGACAGGAAGCAGACCTGGAACGCGACCCAGATCGCGAGCCCCGCCACCATCACCCGCCGCGGGCCGACCGCGTCCGACAGCGCGCCCGACAGCCACGCCGCGAGCGAGGCGGTGACCCCGTAGATCGTGAACAGCAGCGCCACCGCGTGCTCCTCGAAGCGCCGCCCGACGAGGTATTTCGACAGGTAGCCGCTCTCGACCCCGTCGCCGATCATGAAGATGAGCGTCCCGACGAATCCCCAGAACAGATGCGTCGGCAGCCCGAGCCGGTCGGCGAGGCCGAGCATCCCTCCGGGACGCGTGGCGCCGCTGGTCGGGTCGCCCACCGCCCTACTCATCGCGTCCGGCATTGCTGACGACCTCGTCCTTCCTGGCCGCCTCGTCCCGCGCCGTCCGGAACCGGTTGTCGCGCGTCGCGTCGTCGAGGCGAAGCACGGTGTGGACGTTGGTGAGCGAGGTCGCCACCGTGTTGAGCGCTCCCGTGCGCAGCACCCCGAGCAGGGCGGCCGCCTTGGTGTTCTCGGCCGCCACCGCGACCACGTCCGGGATCCGGCAGAGATCGCGGAGCGACAGCCCGATCACCCGGTCCTGCATCGCCGTGCTCGCCGGCCTGCCGTTGATGTCGACGAAGTCGTAGCCCATGACGTCGCCGATCGTGCCGGTCAGCCGTGCCTCGGCGACCTCGCGCGCCGAGAACCAGCCCATCCGCACGAGGTTGCTGTCCTCCGACAGGTCGCCGACCCCGACCAGGGCGGTGTCGGCGCGTCGCGCGAGATCGAGGGCCGCGCGGACCGTCTCGTTGCGGAACAGCTCGGCCCGCAGCGCGGCGTTGGTCACCAGCGCCGGCGCGTAGAGCGTCCGGCTCTCGCCGCCGAACCGCGCCGCGAGGCGACGCGAGATATGGTCGGGGTTCATGTGCTCGCCGGCGCGGAGCGAGCCGCCGATCGCGGACACGAAGGTGATGCGGCCGGACGGCGGCGCCACCAGCCTGTCGGCGACGGCGGCGACGTTTCGGCCCATCCCGACCGCGACGGTCATGCCGTCGGTCAGCGTCCGTTCGAGATGGGCGGCGACCAGGCCCGCCACCGCCCGCCGCTGCACGTCGGGATCGCGGTGATCGACCGAGACCAGCAGCCGCGAGATGCCGAACCGCTCGACGAACTCGCGCTCCAGCTCGGCGCCGACCGCGCGGGGCTGATGGACCCGGATCTCGACCAGCCCCTCGGTCCGCGCCCGGTGGAGCAGTCGCCCGACCTTGGCTCGCGACATCGAGAAGCGCCGCGACAGCTCCTCCTGGGTGACGTCGTCGAAATAGTAGAGCCGCGCGATCTCCACGAGCGTGTCGGGCCGGGTCTCGCTCCAGTCTTTCAGCGTCGGCTGACGGGGATCCCGAGCCATGCGCGGTCGTCTCTCCCCTGGGCATCCGCTCACTGCGGTCATCGCCGGGTGATCAGGCGACACCCTCGGTGGCGCTCCAGTCAAGGGAGGACTTTCACGATTTTCGCTCTCAATTGCGTGATGCTGCGCTGCGCAATTGTGCAACCAATTGACAGATGTAAGGCGGCACGGCATGGTCCGGCTCGCCGAACAAGCGGGAACCGCAGCGGCCGGCGCCGCACACGGGCGCACTCCCGGGGGAACCATCCGTCTTGATGAACCGCGTCATCAACGATCCAGACGACGTCACCGAGGACAGCCTCGCCGGCGTGCTCGCGGCGCATCCGGATCTCCTCGAAGCGACCGACCATCGGCGCGTCCTCCGTCGCGCCGGCGGCCCGCAACCCGGCCGCGTCGGCGTTGTCACCGGCGGCGGCTCCGGCCACGAGCCCGCGTTCCTCGGCTATGTCGGGCCCGGCCTCTGCGACGCGGTCGCGATCGGCGAGATCTTCGCGTCGCCGACAGCGAAGAGCTTCCACGCCGCCTTCCGCGCCGCCGACGGGGGCGCTGGCGTCGCCTGCCTCTATGGCAACTATGCGGGCGACAACATGAACGTGAAGATGGCGGTTCGCCTGGCCGCGAAGGACGGTCTCGACGTCAGGACCGTGGTCGCCAACGACGACGTCGCGTCCGCCGGACCCGACGAGGCCGACAAGCGTCGCGGCGTCGCCGGCGAGATCATGATGTGGAAGGCGGGCGGGGCCGCCGCCGCCGAGGGCGCCGACCTCGACGGCGTGATCGCGGCCGCCCGGCGCGCGATCGATCAGACCCGCTCGGTCGGGATCGGGCTATCCGCCTGCACGATCCCCGCCGCCGGGAAGCCGAACTTCTCGATCCCCGAAGGGCACATGGAAGTCGGCATCGGTCACCATGGCGAGAAGGGCGTCGCGATCCTGCCCACCGCGACGGCGCGAGAGATGGCGGCGATGATGCTCGACCGCATCCTCGCCGACACGCTCGACTACCGCGGCGAGGACGTCGCGGTTCTCGTCTCCGGTCTCGGAGCGACGCCGCTGATGGAGCTCTACGTGCTGTACGGCCATGTCGACGCGATGCTCCGCGAGCGCGGGGTCAGGCCGCGCCGCCACTTCGTCGGCAACTACTTCACCTCGCTCGAGATGATGGGGGTCTCGCTCACCGTGACCCGGCTCGACGCCGAGCTCGACCGCCATCTCGCCGCACCCGCCCGTTCGATCGGGCTCACCGTGACGGGAGGCTGACGATGGCCGACACGATCAGCCTCGCCGGGACCGGCGCGATTGCGGTCGACATCGCGCGCGCGATCGTGGGTGCCCAGGACGAACTCACCGAGATCGACGGCGCCACCGGCGACGGCGATCACGGCATCAACATGGGCAAGGGTTTCCGGATGGTGATCGAGCGCCTCGACGGGCGCGACACCACGCTCGCCGAAGCCTTCCGCGTGATCAGCGACACCCTGCTCGACGAGATCGGCGGCTCGATGGGCCCGCTCTACGGCTCGTTCTTCCTCGAAGCCGGCGACGTGCTGCGCGATCGCGACACGATCGATGCGGACGGCTTCGGGCGCGCGATCCGCGCCGGCGAGGACGCCGTCGCCGATCTCGGCGAAGCGAAACCGGGCGACAAGACGTTGATCGACGTGCTCGTGCCCGCGCGCGAAGCCTTCGAGACCGCCGTGACGCGGCAAGCCAGCTTCGCCGACGCGCTCGCCGCGATGAAGGAGGCGGCCGCGAACGGTCTCGAAGCGACGCGGGATCTGGTCGCCAAGCGCGGCCGGGCCAGCCGGCTCGGCGAGCGCTCGCGCGGCTCGCTCGACGCCGGCGCCGCCTCGGCAAACATCATCATCCGCACCCTGGCCGACGGCCTCACCGCCCGCCTCGGCGCCTAGAACGACACGGAGAGAACCCGATGGCCGACACGGTCAACCTCCCGGACACGATGGACGCGGTGGTCTGCTACGCCCCGCACGACTACCGGATCGAACGCGTCGACGTGCCGCGCGCCGGGCCCGACGACATCATCATCGAGGTCGAGGCCGCCGGCATCTGCGCCTCCGACATCAAGACCTTCACCGGCGCGCCCTCGTTCTGGGGCGACAACAAGGGCCAGCCCCGCTACGTCAAGCCGCCGATGATCCCGGGCCACGAGTTCCTCGGCCGCGCGGTCGAGGTCGGTGCCAACCGGGCCGCCGAAGGCTGGAAGATCGGCGACCGCATCATCTCCGAGCAGATCGTGCCCTGCGACAAGTGCCGCTACTGCCGACGCGGCGAATACTGGATGTGCGAGGTGCACGATCTCTACGGCTTCCAGAAGAACGTGAACGGCGCCTTCGCGAAATACATGCGGTTCCCGCTGACCGGCCGAAACCACCGGGTCCCCGACGACATCCCGGTCGAGAAGGCGGTGCTGACCGAGCCGTATGCCTGCTCGGTGCACGCGGTGAACCGGGCGAAGATCGAGCTCGACGACGTCGTGGTGCTCGCCGGTGCCGGCCCGCTCGGCCTCGGCATGGTCGGCGCCGCCCGGCTCAAGAACCCGTCCAAGCTCGTGGTGCTCGACACCAAGCCGGACCGTCTGGCGATGGCGAAGAAGTTCGGCGCCGACATCGTGATGAACCCCGCCGAGACCGACGTCGTGACGGCGATCAAGGACATGACCGAGGGCTACGGCTGCGACGTCTACATCGAGGCCACCGGACATCCGGCCTCCGTGGTCCAGGGTCTCAACATGATCCGCAAGCTCGGCCGCTTCGTGGAGTTCTCGGTGTTCGGCGAGGAAGTCACCGCCGACTGGTCGATCATCAGCGACCGCAAGCAGCTCGATCTCTACGGCGCTCATCTCGGTCCCTATTGCTATCCCTTCACGATCGCGGCGATCGGCGACGGCCGCTTGCCGACCGAGGGCGTGGTCACCCACAAGCTCCCGCTCCGCGACTTCAAGGAGGGCTTCGACCTGATGAAGAAGGGCGAGAAGTCGATCAAGATCATGCTCGTTCCGGAATGAGTGCGCCCCGATGAGCGGACATCGGGTCGCAGCGGAGCCGGCGACCGGGCGACGCAGACCGGCGACGGCGCTCCTGGTTGCGTCCGGCGCGGTCGCCGTACTCGTCGTCGCGATGGCGCTCGACACCAAGGTGGTCAGGGTCGGCTCGGCGCTCGACGTCCGCGCCAACGAGTTCTCGCCCGCGACGTTCGGCAGGACCGAATTCCCGAAGGTGCAGGCGTTCGTGGTGGCCCATGCGGTCGATGCCGCGACGCTGGCGGCCGCACTCGCCAAGGATCCTGCGGCTGCCGCCAAGCAGTACGGCGTGCCGGCCGGTGACGGGGGTCCGGAGATCGACGTGAAGTTCACGGGAACCGCCGGCAAGCAGGATTTCGGCACCTACGACGTCGCCGTGCCGGGCCTGCCCGCCGCCACCCATGTCACGATACAGACCGGGCCCGCCATCCTCGGCACGGACCTCCGCGACGCCACGGGCACGATCCGGTTCGGACAGTTCAGGAACCAGATCGACTACCAGAACGCGGGATCCGGCGTGAACGGCGAGATGAAGAAGGAGGTCTTGTCCAAGGTCGACGCGAGCAAGCTGACCGGCAAGACGATCTCCGTCGTCGGCGTGTTCCAGCTCAGCGATCCCGCCAACTGGGCGGTGACGCCCGTGAAGCTGTCCGTCCAGTGAGTGCCGCGACCGAAATCCCGCTGCAGCCGGCGGACGCCGTCCTGTCGGCACGGAACGTCGCCAAGATCTACGGCAGCACGCACGCGCTGAGAGGCGTCAACTTCGACATCCATCGCGGCAAGGTCACGACGCTGTTCGGCGAGAACGGTGCCGGCAAGTCGACCTTGATGAAGATCCTCTCGGGTATCGTCTCGCCGACATCCGGCGAGATCGTGCTCGACGGCCAGCGCGTCAACTTCTCCTCGACCGTGGATGCGCGCGACCGCGGGATCTCGATCATCCACCAGGAACTCAGCCTCGCGCCCAATCTCAGCGTCAGGGACAACATCTTTCTCGGCCGCGAGATCCGCAACCGGACCGGGATCGACTACGCCGCCGAGGCAAGTCAGGCCAGGGCGCTGATGGAGGAGCTGGAGGAGGACATCGATCCGATGACGCCGGTCGAGGACCTGCGCCTCGGACAGCAGCAGATCGTCGAGATCGCCCGCGCCCTTTCGGTCGATGCGCGGATCCTGATCATGGACGAGCCGACCTCGGCGCTGAGTGCCGCCGAGGTCGAGGTCCTGTTCAAGGTGATCCGCGACCTGACGTCCCGCGGCGTCTCGATCGTCTACATCTCGCACCATCTCGAGGAGGCGCTCCAGATCACCGATTATGCGGTGGTGCTGCGCGACGGCGCGATCACCGCGACCGCCGAGGCGCGCGACATCGACCTGCAATGGATCGTCCGCAACATGGTGGGCGACCACTACGATCGCGGCTCGCCGCCCGCCGGCTACGCCTTCGGCGACACCGTGCTTTCGATCCGCGATGTCTCGGTCGCCGACGTCTCCGGCTCCGGCAACCTGGTCGTCGACCATCTGTCGCTCGACGTCCGGGCGGGCGAGATCGTCTGCATCTACGGCCTGATGGGCGCCGGCCGCACCGAACTCCTGGAAGCGGTCTACGGGCGCGTGCCGATGCTCGGCGGCGAGATCTTCCTCGAGGGCCAACCCCTCGCCGGGTTGAGCATCGCCGGGCGGATCGCCAAAGGTCTTGCGCTGGTCCCGGAGGATCGGCAGCGCGACGGTCTGGTGCAGACGATGTCGGTCGGCGAGAATCTCTCGCTTGCGAGCATCGGTGCCTTCGTGCAACGAATGCTCACGTCGCGACCGATGGAGCGTGCGCTGGTCGAGCAATCCATCCGCAACGTCCACGTAAAGACCGCCGGTGGCGGTGCCGCGATCGGTTCGCTTTCCGGCGGCAACCAGCAGAAGGTCGTGATCGGCAAAATGCTGGCGACCAGACCGCGGGCGATCCTGCTCGACGAGCCGAGCCGCGGCATCGACATCGGTGCCAAGGCGGAGGTGTTCCGCTTGCTCGGCGAACGGGCGACCGACGGGCTGGCCGTGGTCTACTCGACGTCCGAGGTGCAGGAGTGTCTCAGCATCGCGCACCGGATCATCGTGATGCGCCGCGGCAGAATATCGGCCGAATTCGGGCCGGACGTCTCCAAGGAGGAGATCATGGCCGCATCCGGCGAAGCCGTGGTGAGCTGAAACGAATGCCCAGAGCCCCCGCCATGAAAGACGCCAGCCTTCCTGCCCGACGATCGGGGATCGGCGGATTGGCCGCCGACCTCGACATCGGCCGGCTGCTGCTCGAAGGTCGCGCGTTCTTCGCGCTGATCGTCATCATCATCGTCTTCTCGGCGTTGTCGCCCTACTACTTCTCGGTCGGCAACTTCCTGACGATGGCATCCCACGTCGCCATCTACGGCATCCTCGCGGTCGGTATGCTGCTGGTGATCCTGAACGGCGGCATCGACCTCTCGGTCGGCTCCACGCTCGGGCTCGCCGGTGTCGTCGCCGGCTTCCTGATGCAGGGCGTGACGTTCGCCTCGCTGGGCGTGACCTTGTATCCACCGGTCTGGGTCGTCGTGGTCCTGAGCGCCGCGCTCGGCGCCTTCGTCGGCTTGGTCAACGGCGTGCTGATCGCGCGCTTCAAGGTCCCGGCCTTCGTCGCGACACTCGGCGTCATGTACGTCGCGCGGGGCGCGGCACTCCTGATCACCAACGGCCTGACCTACAACAATCTCGGCGGCGAGCCGAAGCTCGGCAACACCGGGTTCAATTGGCTCGGCTTCAACCACCTGTTCGGAGTCCCGATCGGTGTCGTGGTCCTCGCGGTGGTGGCGGTGATCGGCAGCCTCGTGCTCACCCGGACCGCGTTCGGGCGGTGGCTCTACGCCTCGGGCGGCAACGAGCGCGCCGCCGAGCTGTCCGGGGTGCCCGTCAAGCGCGTCCAGGTCTCCGTCTACGTGCTGTCGGGCATCTGCGCCGCGGTGGCCGGCCTCATCCTGTCGTCGCAGCTGACCTCGGCGGGACCGACCGCGGGGGTCTCCTACGAGCTGACCGCGATCGCCGCGGTGGTGATCGGCGGCGCCGCGCTGACCGGCGGACGCGGCAACATCCGCGGCACCATGCTCGGTGCCTTCGTGATCGGCTTCCTCTCCGACGGTCTCGTCATCATCGGCATCTCGTCCTACTGGCAGACGGTGTTCACCGGCGCCGTGATCGTGCTCGCCGTGCTGCTGAACGCGATCCAGTACCGGCGCCGTCCGAAGCGCGCGAGCCCCACCGCCGGCCAGCCTCGGCCCGCGCCGCAGTCCGGCTGACGCCCGCGCCGTTCCGAAACCGGCCGGCGACCCGGCGCCTACCCAACCCGAAGGGAACATCCATGTCGTTGAGAAGAAGCTTCCTGGCGTTGTCGGCGGCCGCTCTCGTCGCGCCGTTCGCGGGGGCGTCGCTGGCGCCCGCCGAGGCGGCCGGGTTGATGTCGATCATCGTCAACGATCCCTCGAACCCGTATTGGCTCACCGAAGGCAAGGTCGCCGCCGCCGAGGCGCAGAAGCTCGGCTACACCGCGAATGTCAGCGCCTCGAAGGGCGACACCAACACCGAGAGCAACCTGATCGACACCGCGATCACCAACCATTCGGTCGCGATCATCCTCGATCCCGCCAACGCGAGCGGATCCGTCGGCGCGGTGAAGAAGGCGATCGCCGCCCATGTTCCGGTCTTCCTCGTCAATGCCGAGATCAACCAGGAAGGGCTCGCCAAGGCGCAGCTCGTCTCCAACAACGCCCAGGGCGCCGCCCTCGGCGCCGAGCAGTTCGTGAAGGACGTCGGCCAGAGCGGCAACTACGTCGAGCTCCTCGGATCGCCGTCCGACAACAACGCCGCGACGCGCTCCAACGGCTACGAGAGCGTGCTCAGCCAGATCCCGGGCCTGCACAAGGTCGGCCAGCAGGTCGCCAACTGGGACCGGACCCAGGGGCACGACAAGATGCAGAACCTGCTGCAGGCGCACCCGCACATCATCGGCGTGATCAGCGGCAACGACGAGATGGCGCTCGGCGCGATCGCGGCGCTCAAGGAGGCCGGAAAGCTCTCCAGCATCAAGGTCGGCGGCTTCGACGGCTCCCCCGACGCGGTCTCCGCGATCAACGCCGGCGAGCTCCAATACACGGTGCTGCAGCCGGTCGCGATCTTCTCGGCCAAGGCGGTCGACGAGGCGGACCACTTCCTCAAGACCGGCTCGACCGGGGCGGCGACCGAGAAGCAGCTCTTCAACTGCGTCCTGATCACCAAGGCCAACACGTCGCGCTTCGTCGCGCCGTTCACGCTCGGACAGTGAGCGCACCGGGGTGACTTCACGGCGGTCACCCCATCCGCCAGGATCCCCGGTCCGAGCCAACCCGACCGGGGATCGATCATGAAGGCCCTTGTTCTCGAACGCGCCCGCGAGTTGCGGCTCCGCGACATCGCGCTCCCCCGCACGCTCGGTCCCGCCGACGTGCGGATCGCCATCCGGACGGTCGGCATCTGCGGTTCCGATCTTCACTACTATCAGCACGGCGCGATCGGCCCGTTCGTCGTCCGCGATCCGATGGTGCTCGGCCACGAGGCGTCCGGCGTCGTCCTCGAAGCCGGCAGCGAGGTGCGCGATCTCTCGCCCGGCGACCGTGTCTGCATGGAGCCCGGGATCCCCGACTGGACCTCGCGCGCCTCGCGTCTCGGCCTCTACAATCTCGACCCCGCGGTCGCCTTCTGGGCCACCCCGCCCGTGCACGGATGTCTCACCCCCGAGGTGATCCATCCGGCGAACCTCACCTTCAGGCTTCCCGACACGGTGTCGTTCGCCGAGGGCGCCTTCGTCGAACCGCTCGCGGTCGGCATGCAGGCGGCGACCAAGGCGCGCGTCGAGCCCGGGCAGATCGCGGTGGTGCTCGGCGCCGGGACGATCGGCATCATGACCGCGCTCGCCGCCCTCGCTGCCGGCTGCGCGCGCGTGATCGTGACCGACGTCGTCGACGAGAAGCTCGCGATCGCCGCCCGGATCTCCGGGATCGAGACCGTCAACGTCGCCCGGGAGGACGCGGCGTCGCGCGTCCGGGCGCTCACCGCCGGGTGGGGCGCCGACGTCGTGTTCGAAGCGAGCGGCAACCCGCGCGCCTTCGAGGGCCTCTGCGACCTCGCCGCCCCGGGCGGCACGGTGGTGCTGATCGGAATGCCGCCTGCGCCGGTGTCGTTCGACGTGGTGGCGGCCCAGATCAAGGAGCTCCGGATCGAGACCGTGTTCCGCTACGCCAACGTGTTCCCGCGCGCGGTGGCGCTGCTCGCCTCGGGCCGGATCGACCTCAAACCCCTGGTCTCGAGGACCTTCGGGTTCGAGCGCTCGATCGAGGCGTTCGAATTCGCGGCCGAGGCCCATCCGGACGTCGTGAAGGTGCAGATCGAGCTCTGACCCGTTGCGCGCGCCCCGTGACGCCGCGCGCGCCGGCTATCCGTGACCGCCTCCCGGCCCGAGGCCGAGCGGGTTCGAGCTCGGGATATCCGTGGAGCACTCGTGGTTCGACGGCGTGCAGAGCGGACCGTCGCCGCCGGACGATGGACCGGCACAGGCCGACAGTTCGATGAAGCTCGCGAGCACGACCAGGATCCGTCTCGCGCCCATCACCGGTGACGCTCCGGCATCGTGGTTGCCGCCTGGCCGGTCGCGCCGTAGCGGGTGCGGGTCGACGTGTCGACTGCCGGACCGGCGACGGCGCGCGCCGTCGCTGCGGTAAGCTCGCGCCCGGTCGCCCGGTCCACCAGGATCGGCTCGACCGGCGCCCCGGTCTGCCGGTCGACGAGCAGCACGCTGGCGCCTTCCGGCGCCAGATGCCGGTTTCCCCACGCCAGCAGCGACCACAGCACGGGACGAAAATCCCGACCCCGCCCGGTCAGCACGTATTCGTCACGCGGCGGCCTGTCCTGGTAGCGACGCCGCTCCAGCATGCCGGTCTCGACGAGCGAGGACAGTCGCCGGCTGAGCATGTTCGGCGCGATGCCGAGGTTCTTCTGGAACTGGTCGAAACGCGTCGCCCCCGAGAAGGCGTCGCGCAGGATGAGGATGCTCCACCATTCGCCCACGCACTCGAGGCTGCGCGCGATCGGACATTGCAGGCCTTCGAAGCTCGTCCGCTGCATCCGGGCGCGCCCCCAATCCGGTCAGCCGGCCATGATCAGCAACGTCGACGTCGCCGACGCGTAGAGCTTGCCCGCTGCATCGGTCAGCCGCGCCTCCGCGAAGGCGGCTCGCCGGCCGAACGACAGCACCGTGCCCTCCGCGCGGACCGGCCCCGTCTCGGCGGTCATCGCCTTGTGGTAGGCCACCTTGAGGTCGAGTGTCGTGTAGCCCTGGCCTGAGGCAAGCTTCGAATGGACCGCGCAGCCGCAGGCCGAGTCGAGCAGGGAAGCGGCGTATCCGCCATGCACCGTCCCGATGGGATTGTAGGCATGCAGCCCCGGGACGCCCTCGAACACCGCGCGGCCATCCTCGACTTCGACCAGTGAGAACTGCAGCGAGCGGCCGATCCCCGGCCTGGTCTCTGACGCCATCAAGCCGCGCAGCTGTTGCAGGCCGCTCAGGCCCGGCGCGGTTTCCTCGACCCTGTTCATCGGCAGCTCCCGTAATGGCG
>CAXUBX010000009.1:0-53693 GCA_964249405.1 uncultured Acetobacteraceae bacterium
CTCCCCGTTCCTGCCACCGCTCCCCGTCCCTGAAAGTGTTAGGCACCAGACACGATGGCCAAGCCCGAACTCGGTACGAAGCGCATCTGCGTGTCGTGCTCGACGCGCTTCTACGATCTGACGAAGGTCCCGGCCGTGTGCCCGAAATGCGGCACCGAGCAGCCGGTCGAGCAGCCGCGCCTCCGCCGCCCGAGCGGCAACCTCGTCGAGGACAAGCGCGTCAAGAAGCCGGTGCCGGTCGACGAGGAGACCGACGCCGAGACGGAGGAAACCGCCGACGAGGGCGAGGACGAGGTGATCGAGAGCACCGACGATCTCGATGACGATGCCGACACGATCGGCGGCGACATCGAGGTCGAGGCCGATCGGGAGACCGACGAGAACTGAGTCCCCGGCGAGAGCCGCTGGGGCGGGATCAGGCTTCGAGCAGGCGGAGGAAGTTGCCGCCCCAGAACGCCTCGATCTCGCCGGCGCCGTAGCCGCGCCGCACCAGTTCGGCCGTCACGTTCGGGCTCTCGGCGGCGTTCCGCCATCCCTCGATCGTGCCGCCGCCGTCGAAATCCGAGCTGATCCCGACATGGGCGACGCCGGCCCGTCCGACCACGTGGTCGAGATGGTCGACGAAATCCGCGACCGAGGCCGATGAGCCGTCGCGGAGAAACGGCGCCATCGCCGTGATCTGCACGACGCCGCCGCTGTCGCGCAGGGCATCGATCTGGAAGTCGTCGAGATTGCGCGGATGCGTCCGGAGCGCGGACGCGCAGGAATGGGTGGCACACACCGGCCGCGTGCTCACCTTGACCGCCTGCAGCATGGCATCGCGTGACAGGTGCGAGACGTCGACCAGCATGCCGATCCGGTTCATCTCGGCGATCGCCGCTCGCCCGAGTGCCGAGAGGCCGCCGTGCAGCGCCGCCCCGTCGCCGAGCTCGGCCCGCGGGTTGGCGCTGTCGGCGAGCGCGTTGTGCCCGTTGTGGACCAGCGTCAGGTAGCGCACGCCGCGTTCGCGCCACCGCGCGAGCAGCGAGAGATCCTCGCCGACCGCGTGGCCGTTCTCGATCGCGCGGATGATCGCGATCCGTCCGGCACGGTGGGCGGCGCGGACCTCGTCGGGGGTGGACGCGAGATCGACGTCGCCGGCGCCCTCCGGCAGCGCGTCGATCGCATCGAGCATCGCCCCGACCCGCGTCGCGGCCGCCCGGAACCCCTCCGCATCGCGCGCGCCCTGCGGCACGAAGGCCGCGAGGCAGACGGCGCTCAGCCCGCCGCGCCGCATCTTCGGCAGGTCGACCCGCCGCGGCCCGTCCTCGTGCGCGCTCGGGCCGTCCGGCCAGGGAATGTCGACATGGCTGTCCAGCGTCAGCAGGGACTGGTGGAGGGAGGCCGCATCAAGCATGGGACATCGCCATGCGCATCGTCACCTGGAACATCAACTCGCTTCGTCTCCGTCTGCCCCTGCTCGAACGCCTCGTCGAAGCCCTGCGGCCGGACGTGCTCTGCCTGCAGGAGACCAAGGTCCCGGACGAGCTGTTCCCGGCCGAGGGCGTCGCGTCGCTCGGCTTCCCCTACCACGCGCGACGCGGGATGAAGGGCTACAACGGCGTCGCGGTGCTGTCCCGCCTCAAGCTCGCGACGGTCGCCGACACGCCGATGTTCGGCGGGCGCGAGGATTGCCGCCATCTGCTGGTCCGTGTCGAGGCGCCGGGCGGCCCCGTGGACATCCACGATTTCTACGTGCCGGCCGGCGGCGACGTCCCCGACCCGGCGGTCAACCCGAAATTCGCCCACAAGCTCGCCTTCGTGGACGAGGCGGCGCTCCATTTCGCTTCGCGCGGCACCGGCACCCGCACCGTGCTGGTGGGCGACCTCAACATCGCTCCCGGCGAGAACGATGTCTGGAGCCACCGGCAGCTCCTCGACGTCGTCAGCCACACGCCGGCCGAGACCGCGAAGCTCGCGGCCTGGCTCGCCACCGGCTTCGTGGACGTCGCCCGCCATTTCGTGCCGGACCACGAGAAGCTGTTCACCTGGTGGTCGTACCGGAACCGCGACTGGCGCCGCTCCGACCGGGGACGGCGGCTCGACCATATCTGGGTCAGTCCCGACCTCGTGGCCTCGCTC
This sequence comes from uncultured Acetobacteraceae bacterium, assembly GCA_964249405.1. Taxonomy (GTDB): domain Bacteria; phylum Pseudomonadota; class Alphaproteobacteria; order Acetobacterales; family Acetobacteraceae; genus CAXTPV01. The sequence goes on from CAXUBX010000009.1 coordinate 2,122, forward strand.
CGCGACTTCGAGGTCCACGCCGAGGCGCGCGACTGGACGCGCGGCTCGGACCACGTGCCCGTCGCGGTCACGCTCGGACTGTAGGCGCGCGGCTCGCGGCTCCCGGCTTGAACTCCGGTCCGCCCGTCGGCGCCGATCGGCCGGCGGACGAGCACCGCCGCTTGAGGTCTCAGTGCGGTCCGTGCGTCACGTGGCCGCTCGGCTCCAGCCGATAGCCGCCGCCTTCGGTCACCAGCAGGGTCGCGTTGGCGGGGTCCGGCTCGATCTTCTGGCGCAGCCGGTAGATATGGGTCTCGAGCGTGTGCGTCGTCACCGCCGCGTTGTAGCCCCAGACCTCGTTCAGCAGGACCTGGCGGGGCACCGGCCGGGTCCCGGCCCGGTAGAGGAACTTGAGGATCGAGGCTTCCTTCTCGGTCAGCCGGATCCGCCGGTTCCGGGTCGGCTCCTGCAGCAGCTTGGCCGCGGGGCGGAACGTGTATGGCCCGATCGTGAAGACCGCGTCCTCGCTGTTCTCGAAGATCCGCATCTGCGCCCGCAGCCGGGCCAGCAGTTCGGCGAGGCGGAAGGGCTTCGCCACGTAGTCGTTCGCGCCGGCATCGAGGCCGCGCACCACATCGGCCTCGTCGTCCGATCCGGTCAGCATGATGATCGGGATCCGAAGGCCACCCTTCCTGAGGTCGGCGCAGAAATCCCGCCCATCGCCGTCGGGGAGACCGACATCGAGGATCAGCGCGTCGAACCGGCTGCCGTCGCCGCGGAGCTTCGCCCCCGCCTCGGCCAGCGACGACGCCTCCATCGGATGGAACTCGCCGTCCACCTGGAGCTGTTCGACCAGCGTCACCCGGAGCGCCTCGTCGTCGTCGACGATCAGGATCGGCCGTTCAGTTGCCATGCCATACCCCCAAGCGGGACGCCCGAGGGGACCGACCCGTGCGGCGCCAACGCCCGGAACCCACCCTTTCGTTCCCTTGAACGATCCAGTTCGGCTAGACACACATTGTCGTGAGCGACCCCGAAACCGCAAGCGTCTTGCGCCGGACCGCCGGACGGACGGGTGGCCTCGTCGCGAGCGGTGTCGCATCCCATGTGTCGGAGCCTTGCCCGACCGCGCGGCGGTCGAAACCCTCGCCGGACCGCGAAGCGGTCGATGCCGTGCCGACCGCGGAGCAACATGAACACCCTCTCGCCGATCACGCCCCTGGAAGCGGACCCACCGGAAGCGCAAGGCTCGGGAGCCGCCCGCGCGGTGCTCAGGGCGGTCGGCGAGCTCCGCCGCGGCGCGCCGGTGCTGCTGGCCGACGGCGGCGGACGCGGGCTGGTGTTGCTCGCCGCCGAGACGATGTCGACGCGGGGCGTCGCCGACGCGGCCGCGATCGCCGGCGCCCGGACGGGTCCGGTCCTGCTGCTGATGTCGGAGGGGCGGGCCGCGCTGCTCCGGGACGGCACGCCCGGGCCGGGTGACGGCGCCGGCAACCCGACCGGCTGGGTGGTCGCCGAGACGCTCGCGGAACTCGTCGACGGATCTCCGCTGCGGCGGATCGAGGCGTGGCGCCCGGAACGCGGCGCGCCGGTGCCCGCAGACGGCGCGGCGGCGCTCGCGCTCCTCAAGCTCGCGCGCCTCCTGCCGATGGCGGTGGTCGCCGCCGCGGAGCGCGGCGCCGCGGCACGGGCACGAGCACGAGCACGAGCACAGGACGTGCTCACGGTCGACCCCGCCGACATCCTCGCCCATCCGATGCGCGCGGCCCTCGCGCTCTCGATCGTCGCCGAGGCACCGGTCCCGCTCGCGGACGCACACGACGCGAGGCTGGTCGCGTTCCGCGCCCCCGAGGCCGGGATCGAACATCTCGCGATCGTGGTCGGCGACCCGGCCGGACGCACGGCACCGCTGGTCCGGCTGCACTCCGAATGCTTCACCGGCGACCTCCTCGGCTCGCTCCGCTGCGACTGCGGCGACCAGCTGCGGGGCGCCATCCGGATCATCGCGGCGGAGGGGGCGGGGGTCGTGCTCTACCTCGCGCAGGAAGGCCGCGGCATCGGGCTCGTGAACAAGCTCCGCGCCTACGTGCTGCAGGACCGCGGCCTCGATACCATCGACGCCAACCGCGCCCTCGGCTGGGACGCCGACGAGCGGTCCTTCCTGCTCGCGGCGACCATGCTGGAGCGGCTCGGCATCGGCCGCGTCCGGCTGCTGACCAACAACCCGGACAAGATCGCCGCCCTCGCCGCCTTCGGGATCGCGGTCACCGAGCGGGTCGCGATCGCGATGCCGCCGAACCCGGTGAACGAGGCCTATCTCCGGACCAAGCGTCTCCGCTTCGGCCATCTCGGGGGCTAGCGGGATGCTCGCGGTGGTCACGAGACGGCCCGACGGGGCGCCGCACCAGGCGACGTTCCGCCTCGGCGACCTCGCGTTCCCCTGCGCGATCGGCGCGGCCGGCCTCGTCGCCTCGAAAGAGGAAGGCGACGGCGGCACGCCGGTCGGCACGCTCGCGCTCCGCCGCCTCCTGTTCCGCGCCGACCGGGTCAGTCCGCCGCCGCAGACCGAAGCGACGCTGCCGCGCGAGCCGCTCGCGCCCGACGACGGCTGGTGCGACGACGCGGCGGATCCCGCCTACAACCGTCCCGTCCGGCTGCCGCACGGTGCCCATGCCGAGCGGCTCTGGCGGGACGACGCGCTCTACGATCTGGTCGGCGTGCTCGGCTGGAACGACGATCCGGTGCGACGCGGCCGCGGCTCGGCGATCTTCCTCCATGTCGCGACGCCCGACCTCGCGCCGACCGCGGGCTGCGTCGCGCTCGCGCGTCCGCATCTCCTGGAGGTGCTGGCGCGAGGCCTCGACGCCATCCGGACCGACCCCGGCTGACGTCGCGCTGCACCGGCCTGCCGGGACGCCGGGACGCCGACCCGTTTTCCGGTGGATGGCCGCCCGTCAAAGCTGCACTAATCCGATCAGCCTGCTCCCTTCGGCGCAGGCGGCGGGAGCAGCCCATTGGACCGGAACGAAGCACGCGACGGGCGCCTCGACCCGCCCCCGGTCGCCGCCCGGATCGACGACCGCCTCGACGGCGCGGGCTCACTGGCGGACCACCTCGTCGAGGCCGCCTCGCCGTTCGCGGACCGCGAGGCGTTCCGCTTCCTCGGCGCCGCCCTGACCTACCGGGACCTTCTCGGTCTCGCCGATCGCTTCGCCGCCCACCTGGTCGCCGCCGGCATCCGCCCCGGCGACCGTGTGGCCCTGATGATGCCGAACTGCCCGCAATACCCGGTCGCCATGCTCGGCGTGCTTCGCGCCGGCGCCGTGGTGGTGAACGTGAGCCCGCTCTTCACGCCGCGCGAGCTCGGCCACGTGCTCGCCGACAGCGGCGCGGTCGGGATCGTGCTGCTCGATCTCTGCGCACGCACGTTGGCCGAGGCCCGCGGCGGCACCGCGATCCGCAATGTCGTGACCACCGGCCTCGGCGACCTGCTGACCTCTCGCCTCCTCGGCCTCGTCACGACCGTGGTCGCCCGCCGCAGGCGGCGCGCGAGGCCGCCGCGTGTCCTGCTGCCCGACGCGATCCCGTTCGCCCGCGCGCTCCGCACCGCGGGCCCGCTCCGCCCGGTGCCGACCGGCCCCGACGACATCGCCTTCCTCCAGTACACCGGCGGCACCACCGGGACGCCGAAGGGCGCGATCCTGACCAACCGCAACGTCGTCGCGAACACGATCCAGGCCGCGACCTTCCTCGGCGCCGCGATCGCCGACACGCCGAGGCTCAATCTCGCGCTGCTTCCGCTCACCCACGTGTTCGCGCTCACCGCGAACGCGCTGGTCCTGTTCACGCTCGGCGGCTGCTCGATCCTGATCGCCGATCCGCGCGACGGCGCCGCGATCGCACGCGCGGTCGGCCGGCGACGCCTCAACCTGCTCTGCGGCACCAGCACGCTGTTCGCGCGCCTGCTCGCCGACGACGCCTTCCGCGCGCTCGACTTCTCGGACCTCCGCCTCGCGGTGTCGGGCGGCATGACGCTGTCGCCCTCCGTCGCTCGCGACTGGCAGGCGCTGACCGGACGCGCGATCGTCGAAGGCTACGGGCTGACCGAGGCGTCGCCCGTGCTCGCCATCAATCCGCCGGACGCGCCGCGCGCCGGCACCGCCGGGCTTCCCGTGCCCTCGACCGAGATCCGGATCGTCCGCCCGGACGGCACCGACGCGCCCGCGGGCGAGCCGGGCGAGGTGGTGGCACGCGGTCCGCAGGTGATGCGCGGCTACTGGCGGAACGAGGAGGCGACCGCCGCGGTCCTCGGCGATGGCTGGCTCCGCACCGGCGACGTGGGCACGCTCGACGCCGACGGGTTCCTGCGGATCGTGGACCGCCTCAAGGACGTGATCATCGTCGGCGGTTTCAATGTGTATCCGACCGAGGTCGAGGAGGTCGCGGCGACGCACGAGGAGGTCGCCGAATGCGTCGCGCTCGGGATCCCCGATCCGGTGGCCGGCGAGCGGGTGCTGCTCCTGGTCCGTCCGCGCACGGAGGCGTTCGACCGCGACGCGCTGCGCGCGCACTGCCGCCGCTCGCTCGCCGCCTACAAGATCCCGTCGATGGTGGTGACCACGACCGCGATGCTGCCGCGCAACCCGCTCGGCAAGGTGCTGCGACGGACCGTGCGGGACACGATCCGAGCGGAGCCGAGAGATTTCGTCACGCGCCCCGGCGTAGGGAATGATATTGAAGCGGACCCGGACACCCGCCAGTTGCAGCTGCAGCCATGACCACACCCCGCATGACCAGAACCGTCTCTCCCCGGAACGCGTGGCGCATCGTCGCCGGCGGCGTCCTCCTGTCGGCGCTCGCCGGATGCGCCTATCCGCCGCCGGACACCCCTTCGTTCACGGCGTTGCCGGGCAAGGGCAAGCCCTATGCCGAGTTCCAGCATGAGGACGCCTACTGCCGCTCGGTCGCCTACGAGGCGTCCGGCGGCGCGACCGCGCGGCAGAACGCGGTTGCCAACGGCGTCGGCACGGCCGCCCTCGGAACCGTGGTCGGCGCCGGCGCCGGTGCGCTGCTCGGGGCGGCGGTCCACAATCCGGGCGCGGGAGCCGCGATCGGCGCCGGCACCGGACTCGCCTTCGGCAGCGTCGCCGGCGCGGGCGCGGCCGACGAGTCGGTCTACGCGCAGCAGCACCGGTTCGACCAGACCTACGCCCAGTGCATGGTCGCCTACGGCAACCTCGTGCCGGTGCCGCAGCCGTCCGGCTATCCTTATCCCGGCTCCTACGCCTATGGGGGGCCGGTCGTGGTCGGCCCGGCGGTCGGTGTCGGGTTCGGCTACCGGCCCGGCATCTACTGATCGGCTTTCCGGCCGCCGGTTACACTCCGTTCCGAGCCCTCCACACGGGAGACACCGGGGCGTCCGATGCTTCGTGGAACGGCCGGCCCATCACGGTGCCGCGCCTGGAGGCAAGATCATGGGTCCGAAACAGGGTTTCCGCATCATCGCGATCGCCGCCGTGGCCTCGCTCGGCCTCGCATCCGGCGCCGACGCGCAAGGCTGGCACCACGGCCGCGGCGACGGCGGCATGATTGCGATTGCGCACAAGCTCGATCTTTCTTCGCAGCAGCGCCAGGAGATCCATGCGCTGCTGGCGCAGGACCGGCAGTCGACCGAGGCAACACGAGCGCAGCTTCGCTCGGTCAGCGAGCAGATGAGGACCGAGATGTTCTCGACCGGCTCGGTCACCAGCGCCCAACTGGTGCCGCTGCTTCAGCAACAGGAACAGCTCCGGGCGACGCTCGACCAGTCACGCCTCACGACGATGCTCGCGGTCCGCGCGATCCTGACGCCGTCGCAGCTCCAGCAGGCCTCGTCGCTGCACGCCGATCTCGCCTCGCTGCATGCCCAGGAGCACGCCCTGCTCGCGCCGCCGGCCGCCTCGTCCGGCACGGCGCCGTCGGAGTGAATGCTGGCCCCCGGGAGCGAAACGGCTCCCGGGGTCCCGCAGCGTGGTGTGGCCTTGCGACGCCGTTAGGGTCGCCTCTCGACAACCGCCACGAAGAATCCGTCGCACCCGTGCCGACGGGGCGTCAGGGACAGCGTCGGCCCGCTACCCGGCAGCCCGAGCGTCGCCACGTCGACCGTTGCGAAGTCAGGATGGCGCGCGTGGAAAGCCGCGATCTGCGCCTCGTTCTCGGCCGGCAGGATCGAGCAGGTCGCGTAGACCAGCCGGCCGCCCGGCCTGACCAGCGACGCCGCCGTGTCGAGCAGCGCCGACTGCTTCGGCAGAAGCTCCGCCAGGTCCGCCGGCGACAGCCGGTGTCGCGCGTCGGGGTTCCGCCGCCAGGTGCCGGTTCCCGTGCAGGGCGCGTCCACCAGCACCCGGTCGAACGATCCCGCGCGCCGCTTCGCCCATTTGTCGCCCGCGACGAGGAGGTGACGCTCGGCATTGTGGACACCGGCGCGCCGGAGCCGCCGGACCGCCCCTTCGAGCCTCGGCGCCGACACGTCGCAGGCGACGAGATGCCCGCGGTTGCCCATGGTCATCGCGATCGCGAGCGTCTTGCCGCCGGCACCCGCGCACAGATCGCAGACCCGCATCTCCCCGCTCGCGCCGACCGCGAGCGCCACCAGCTGGCTTCCCTCGTCCTGGATCTCGACCAGGCCCGACCGGAACGCCTCGCTCCCCGTCACCATCAGCCGCGGCGGCGCGCGGAGACCCCACGGCGAGAGCGTCGTCGCCACCGTCTCGATCCCCTCGCGCCGCAGCGCCGCCACCGCCTCGTCGCGCGTGCCGCGCAGCAGGTTGACGCGGAGATCGAGCGGCGCCTCCTCGGACAGCGCCGCGAGCTCCGGCACCAGCGCACTCCCGAAACGCTCCGCGAGCATCGGCAGGATCCAGTCCGGCACTTCGAGGCGAACGGCGTCCGGCATCGCCGGATGATCGAGCGTGTGCCCGCCGAGGCTGCCCAGGATCCTCACCTCGTCCGGATCGAGCGATCCCGGCCCGTAGCGTCCACCCGCCGCGAACAGCGGACGGACGGCATCGAGGGTGTCGCCGCCGCCCTGCCCGACCCCAAGCATCAGCAGCGCCGCGATCCGCAGCCTGCCGTTCGCCGCCGCCTCGCCCGCACCGGCCCGCGACAGCCACCAGCCGATCCGCCGTGCGCGCCGGAGCACGTTCCAGACCAGCCGGCCGATCTCGCGTCGGTCGCCGCCGCCGATGAAGCGGCGATCCCGGAAGAAGGCGCTGGCGACCGCATCGGCCGGCCGCCGTCCAGCCGCGTCGATCGCGTCGAGCAGCGTGATCGCCGACGCGATCCGCGCGGAAGGGGTCAGGTGGTGGCGACCCGTGCCGCCAGGCGTTCGCGGATCGCGTCCGCCACCTCGCGGACGCGCTCACCATGCGTGCGCTCCAGGCGTCGGATGGTGAAATGCGCGCGCGCGAGTTCGCGGTAGTGCGCGAGGAAGGCGGCATTGAGCGAGGCTCCGGCGAGCGCGCCGGCGACCGGGATCATCTGCAGCGCGAGCTTCCGGCCGATGGCCATGCCGTAGCGCGACGACACCTCGCCGATCATCATGATCATCGGCGTCCCCCGCATCAGCGCGCGCGCCGAGAAGTAGCCGAGCTCGCTTTCCGACGGCTCCGCCCCGATCCCCTTCAGCGCGAACACCTCGAGGCAGGCGCGGCGGCTTTCGGCGGCCGACAGATCCTCTCCCTCCTCGCGGGCGACGCGCGCGATCTCGCGCATGATCGCGACCGTGGTGAAGCCGATGTCGGGGAGGAACCCGGTGAACCCGGTCATCCCGCCGACCACGCCGGAGGCGACCACCGCCGCCTGGGTGACGCGCCCGGCCAGCCGGTCGTCGTGCGGGCGGATCGCGCCACCGTCCCGAAGCCCGATAACTGCGACGTCGAAGGCGCGGCCGATCGCGGCTTCGGCGATTCCGCGGAGCTTCTCCTGGATCGCGGGCGGCACGCCGAGGCCGCGCGCGCCGAGCAGGCTCATCCGATCGACCGCGCCGCCCATCAGGTCGGCCAGCCGGACCAGGAGGCCGCGTCCCGACTGCAGCCGCTCGAGCGCGCGCTCCAGCTCGTCCTGGGCGTCCCCTCCCAGCGAAGGGATGGCGGTCAGCGCCATGCCGGCGGTGCCGTCGCTCATCGAACCATGCTCATCGGATGCGCCCTCGGTGATTTCACCGAATCGAACGCACCACCCTGCGATCGGCTCCGGACCCGGAGGAGGGAAGCCCGAGCAGAGACGGCGTGGCCAGTCGCCGCGCCAGCTGCAGCAGCAGGGTCTGGTCGTCGGCCTCGAGCGCCCGGACCAGACGGACCATCTCCTGTTCGGTCGAACTGAGACGGCTCTCGTCGGCGGGTGCCGGGCCGACATCGCCCCGGGCTCCCGCCTGCAGCTCGCGAAGCGGCACGTCGAGCGCGGAGGCGATGTTGCGGAGCCGGGCGCCGCAACCGGCCCGACCGGTCTCCCACTGGGCGACGGCGCTCCGCGACACCCCGGTCGCGTCCGCCAGCTGCTCCTGCGTCAGACCACGGGCACGCCTGACCGCCCTGATCCGGGCACCCGCCACCCGCATTTCGTCCGACGAACCGCCCCAGCCACCCCGTCGACGCGACGCACCGGCCTCCAGTCTCACATTCTGTTCGCCGCGTCGCAGCTCGCCCTGCATCCAGTCCGGCCCCCGTTCCGGATGCGACGTTACAACAAATTTCTAGGTTGAGGAATTCTTATGCGATGCACAAACCTTAAGCGTCACGTGCGCTCGATGAGCTCGATCTTGTAGCCGTCCGGATCCTCGACGAAGGCGATGACCGTGGTGCCGAACTTAACGGGACCGGCCTCCCGCGTCACCTTTCCGCCGCCGGTCCGAACTTCTTCGCAGGCCGCCGCGACGTCCGGAACCCCGACCGCGAAATGGCCGAATCCGGACCCGATCACGTAATCGCTATCCTGGTCCCAGTTGTAGGTCAGCTCGATCTCGGCCTGGCCGTGCGCATTGTCGTCGTAGCCGACGAAGGCGAGCGTGTAGCGGCCATCCGGCACCTCGCGCCGCCTGAGCTCCGTCATGCCGAGCAGGCCGGTGTAGAAGCGCACGCTCCGGTCGAGGTCGCGCACGCGGATCATGGTGTGCAGATACGAGCTCATGGCCATTCCCTTCCCGATCGCGCCAGAGCCGTCCGGCTCCAGACCGAGCAGGAACAGACCGAGCCGGTCGGCGGTTTCGACCGTGAGCGCCGGATCCGTGACCAGCGTGAGCCCGGCGGCGAACGCGACGCCCCGCAGACCGGCCGCGCTCGCGCCCCGCACGGTGTCCGGGCCGATCGCCGGCAGGTCCGCCCGCCGGTCCTGGCGGGGCTTCGGCATCTTCACCAGCACGCCGCCCGGCCCCGGCAGCGCCAGCGGCCCGACCCGCGCGAGCATCCGGTCGGTACCCTCGATCGCCTCCATCGCCAGCACCGCGCCCGCCTGGACGACGCAGCCCTGCCCGATGTCGGCATCGCCGGTGAGGCGGAGGGTCGCGACGGCGCGCGCGATGTCGTGCCGCGCGGCCTCGTCGGGCGCGTGCCGCCCGAGCACGCCGCGTCCCGCCACCCCGTCCCGCCCGAGGAACTCGTGCGCGCCATGGACGGTGAACCCTTCCGCGTCGAGCACGCGGACGATCGCCGCCAGCAGCCCGTCGTCACCCGAGAAGAAGGCGCGCCCGATCCGGGCGAGGAGGCGCGCGCCCTCGGCGTCGGGCCGGAGATCGCGGAACCCGGGCCTCCTCACCGGCCCGATCAGCACGAGGTCGCGGCACTGCCGCGTGCGGAGTGCGGCGAGGATGCGTCCCGCCGCGGCCGGCCGCGCCCAGAGATGCGGGAAAGGCGAGACCACGTCCGGTTCGGCGAAGCCCTCGAACGCGATCACGAACACCTCGCGCCCCGCCCGGCGCACCGCGTCGGCGACCCGGCCCGGCAGCGGACCGCCGCCGGCGAGGATGCCCACCGGTCCGCGCGGCGCGTTCCCGCCCATCACGCCGCGAGCGCTCAGGCCCGGTCGGGTTCGTCGTCGTCGGTGCGGGCGGCGGGAACCAGGCCGCGGCGGCTATCGGCGTCGATGAAGGCGATGATCTCGGCGACCCGCGGATCGTCGCCGAACCGTGACCGGACCGCGGCGAGCCGCTCGGAGAACGCCTCGGTCGTGCCGCCGCGCGGGAACAGGGTGCGGAGCGCGCGGCGGAGATCCTGGATCGCCGACGGCGCGAGGCCGCCGCGCCGGAGCCCGACCCAGTTGAGGCCGACCAGCCGCGCCCGGTTGCCGAGCACCGAGCCGAACGGGATCACGTCGCGCTCGACGCCGGAGACGCCGCCCACCACGGCGCCGCGCCCGATCCGGACAAACTGGTGCAGCGCCGCCGAGCCCATGATCCGGGCGCCCGCGCCGATCGTCACGTGGCCGCCCATCACCACGTTGTTCGCGATGATCACGTCGTCGGCGATCTCGCAGTCGTGGGCGACATGCACGACCGCCATCAACAGGCAGTCGCTGCCGACGCGCGTCGCACCCGTGCCGGTGGCCGTCCCGCGATGGATCGTGACGTGCTCCCGGATCACCGTCCGGTCGCCGATCACGGTCCGGGTGGCCTCGCCACGATATTTGAGGTCCTGCGGCGCGAGGCCGATCGTGGCGAACGGGTAGATCGTGCAGCCGGCGCCGATCGTGGTGAGCCCGTCGACCACCACGTGCGAGACGAGCCTGGTGCCGTCGCCGAGCGCCGCATCCGCGCCGACATGGCACCAGGGCCCGACGGACACGCCCCGACCGAGACGCGCGCCCCGCTCCACGATCGCCTGGGCGTGCACCACCGGCGCGACATCGGCCGGAACGGAGTCCCGTGGCGCGTCGGGTCCGCGGAAACTCGTCTCGACGGGCAAATCCATTCTTCCGGTCCGGGAGATACGCGGGCGGACGCTAGCCAAAGCGGGAGCCGTCGCCAAATGACGAGGTGTTTCGCCGGGTTACCCGCCTGCAGGGTCGTCCGGGTCGCCATCCATGATCATCGCGGAAAACGACGCCTCGGCGACCGACTGTCCGTCGACCCGGACCACCGCGCGGAAGCGCCAGACATTGCCGCGCGCGCGATCCTTGTCGACGTGGATCCGCAGCTGGTCGCCCGGCACCACCGGCCGGCGGAACTTCGCGTGTTCCACTGTCATGAAATAGACCAGCTTGCCCTCGAAGGCGGCGCCGAGCGTGAGCACCACCAGCGTCGCCGCGGTCTGCGCCATCGCCTCGACCAGCAGCACGCCCGGCATCACCGGGCGTCGCGGGAAATGCCCGGGGAAGAACGGCTCGTTCACGGTGACGTTCTTGATGCCGATCGCCGACCGGTCGAGCTCGACATCGACCAGCCGGTCGATCAGCAGGAACGGATAGCGATGCGGGATTGCCTGCATGATCCGGGCGATGTCGACCGTGTCGATCCGGCGGGCCGGCCCCTGATCCCCGGACCGCACCTGCCCGGACCGCGTTTCCTCGGACCGCGCCTGCTCGGCCGTGTCCACCTCGCCGCCCGTGCCGTCCATCACCTTGCGCCGTCCATCACCGTCCCGCACCCCTGTCCCAGGCGACGTGCCCTAGGCGCGCCTGGCCAATTTCCGCAGCGTCACGACGCCACGGAAAAACTCGCGAACGCCGATCGCCGGGCTGCCGACCACGTCGGAGCCGGTTTCGACGTCCGACATCACGCCGGCCTGGGCTCCGATTCGCGCGCCGGCGCCGACCCGGAGATGACCGGTCAGCCCGGCCTGGGCCGCGACCGTCACGAAATCCTCAAGCGTCGTCGAGCCCGAGATCCCCGCCTGGGCCACGACAACGCAGCATCGTCCAAGGCGCACGTTGTGCCCGATCTGCACCAGATTGTCGAGGCGAGAGCCGGCGCCGATCACCGTGTCGGAAGCCGAGCCGCGATCCACCGTCGCGTTCGCACCGATCTCGACGTCGTCCCCGATCCGCACGAGGCCGAGCTGCGGCACGGTGACGAACCCGGGCGCGGACCCGGACGGGGAGGGTGCGAAGCCGAACCCCTCCTGGCCGATCCTGGCACCCGGGTGCAGCGTCACCCGGTCGCCGAGGATCGCGTGGCTGACCGTGACGCCGGGCTCGATCCGGCAGCAGCGTCCGACCTCGACTCCCGGCCCGATCACGGCGCCCTCGCCGATCCGGGTGCCCGGCCCGATCGAGGCACCGACGCCGATCACCGCGAAGGCGGCGATCTCGGCCTCTTCATGCACCGAGGCGCCCTCCGAGACCGCGGCCCGCGTGTCGATACCCGGGCGGATCGCGGGGCGCGGGTGGAACAACGCGGCGATCCGCGCCCAGGCGAGATAGGGCGCGTCGGTCACGATCGCGGCCGCGGCGTGCGGGCGACGTCCCGCGAGCGACGGCGAGGTCACCACCAGCCCAGCCCCGGTGATCTCCAGCTCGGCCGCGTATTTCCGATTGTCGAGGAAACTGACCCGATCCGCCGTCGCGGCCCCGAGCGGCGCCACGCCCGCCACGGGCTGCACGGCCCGGCCATCGGCGCGCGGCTCGAACGTGCCCCCGACATGCGACGCGAGCGCCTCGGCGGCGTGCGGCCCGGTGACCGCGAAGAACCGCCGATCCCCGGGCATCCCGCTCACCTCGGCCCCCGCCCGTCCCGGGCGCCCGGTCCGGCTACTCCCCCGCGTGCCGGGCGGTGGCGCCGGCGGAGGCGGTGGCGGCCGCCGGTGCCGCCCCGGGGTTCTGCACGCTCGCGGTGGTCGGGAAAGTCCCCTGCTTGGCCATCTGCTCCGGGTCGACGCCGTCGGCCGGGATGAACACCGACGGCAGGACCGCATTCAGCTGGTTCGAGACCTCCTGGGTGATGTCGAAGCCCTGGACGTTGAGCGCCACCTGCTCCTGGTGGAGCACCAGGTTCATCCCCTTCGAGGCCGCAACCTGGCGGATCACCTGCACGAGTTCGCGCTCGATCTGCCCGAGGGCCACCTGCGCGGCCTCCTGGATGATGCGCTGTCGATCCTTGAACTCCCGCTGCGCCTTGATCACGCGCTCCTGCAGCGCCCGCTCGCGGGTCCGCAGCTGTTCGGTCGAGACGCCCTTGCTGTCCTGGATCGACTGCTGCATGTCGCGCCAGACCATCTGCTCCTTCTGCACATCGGCCTGGAGCTTGTCGCGTCGGCCGCCGAGGACTTTCTGGACCTGCTCGGCGGCGCTGGACGCCCGCATGATGTCGGGCACCGAGATCACGCCCATCGCGGCGGCGGGCGGCGGCGCCCCCTTCGGCAGCGTGCCCATCGGCGGTACCGGAGGCAGCGGCAGCACCGGCGGCGGCCCGTTCGCGGCCTCCTCCTCGGGAGAGGGTGCCGGCGCCGGCGCGGCGGCCGGGGCGGCCGCCCGATGGACGTGCCGGGCCGGGCTCGGCTCGGCGCTCGTGGATTGCGCTTTTGGCACGAACCACCCGGGATTGCTCTGGGCGAGCGAGACGGCGGGCGCGAGGGCGAGACCGGCGGAAGCGGCCGCGGTGACGCGGAACCCGGGGGAGCGGAACATGGGGATCACCTCAGAAATTCGTGCCGAAGCCGAAGCGGAACACCTGCGTCTGGTCATAGGTCTGCTTCTTGATCGGGGCGGCGACGTCGACGTTGATCAGGCCGAACGGACTTTTCCAGGAGACGCCGACGCCGGCGCCGATGCGCGGCGACAGGTCGTCGCCGGAGATCGGCTGGATCGACTGGACGTTCGGCTGCGTCGCGTTGGTGCGGATCCCCGCGAGACCGCCGACATCGACGAAGGCGCGACCCGAGACGCCGAGATCGGGCGGCAGCGGCAGCGGGTAGTGCAGCTCGGTGCTCTCCGTGTAGATGAAGCGGCCGCCGAGGCTGTCGGCTCCCGGATAGTTCTGCACCGGCACCGAGTGCGGCCCGACGCCGCCGTCGAGGAAGCCGCGCAGCGTGTCGCCGCCGAGATAGAAGTTGTCGATCAGGCTCTTCCGGCCGTTGCCGTAATCGGCGAGGTAGCCGACACCCGCGCGCTCGACCAGTGTCCAGTCCCGGTTGCCGGTGAAGTAGTCGAGCGGGATGTAGTAGCCGCCGTCGAGCTTGGTCCGGATGTAGTTCTCGTTGCCGCCGAGGCCCGCGAGATCGGTGCCGAGCCGCAGCACCACGCCGGTGTGCGGATCGACCCGGCTGTTGCGGGTGTCGAAGGTGAGCGTCTGGCCGATCTGCGACAGCAGGCTGCTTCCCGCCTCGTCGACGACGTAGATCGAGGAGCTGGTCGCGTTCACGTCGGAGACGTTCCGGTGCACGATCGAGTAGTTCACCGATTGCGCAAGATAGTTGTTGAAGGCCCAGCCGACCCGGAAGGTCGCGCCGTAGCGGGTCTCGTTGTAGTCGGCGTAGCCGAGCGCCGCGTAGTCGTTCGCGGTGCGGTAGAGATCGGCGCCGGCGACCAGGTTGCGGTCGAGGAAATACGGGTCGGTGACCGAGAGATCGATCTGGTTCTCGTACTGGGCGAGGGTGCCGTTGATGCCGGCGTCGATCCCGGTGCCGATGAAGTTCTTCTGCCGGAGTCCGATATTGCCGAGCGCGCCGGCGTCGGTCGAGTATCCGCCACCGAGCGTGAGCTCGCCGGTCGCCTTCTCGGACAGGTCGGCGTTGACGATCGTCCGGTCGGGCGCGGAGCCGGGCGTGCGGTCGATGCTGACGGTCTGGAAGTAGCCGAGATCCTCGAGCGCCTGCTTGGCGCGCCGCGACTGGTTCTCGGTGAACGGGTCGCCCTCGGCGAACGGGAACTCGCGCCGGATCACCTTGTCCTCGGTCCGGGTGTTGCCGTTGATCTCGATCCGCTCGACGTAGATCCGGGGACCGTCGGCGACGGGAAACAGCAGGTCGACCGAGTTGGTGCCGGTGTTCTTCGCGATCTGCGGCTTGATCTCCGCGAAGGGGAAGCCGCGCGCCTGCAGCGTGTCCTGCATGTTGTCGGCGGTGCGCTGGACCGCGTCGCCGTCGTACCATTGCCCTTTCTTGACTTCGACGAGGTTCCTGACCGAGGACGGCGCGACCCCGCGCACGCTCGACGTCACGCGCACCGACGACACCCGGTAGCGCGGCCCTTCGTCGATCGTGAACGTGATGAAGAAGGACTTGCGGTCCGGTGCCAGCTCGGCGGTCGCGGAGAGCACCTGGAAATCGATATAGCCGTTGCGGAGATAGAAGCGCCGCAGCCGCTCCTTGTCGAAGTCGAGCCGCTGCGGGTTGTATTCGTCGCTGTTGCCGAACAGCGTGAACAGCGAGGTCTGCGCCGACTCGATGACCGAGCGGAGCCGCCCCTCGCTGAACGCGTGGTTGCCGACGAACGAGATCCGCCGGATCAGCGTCAGTGCACCCTCGTGGATGTCGAACACGACGTCGACGCGGTTCTCCGACAGCCGGATGATCTGCGGCGTCACCGTCGCCGCGAAGCGTCCGCCCGCTGCGTATTCCTCGAGGATCTTCTCGCGATCGTCCTCGGCCATCTCGGTGGTGAACACCGCGCGCGGCCGGAGCGTCAGCGACGCGCGGAGCTTGTCGTCGGTGATCGAGTGGTTGCCCTCGAACACGATGCGGTTGACGATCGGGTTCTCGACGACGTGCACGACCAGCGTGTCGCCATCCCTCGAGAGCGAGACGTCCTTGAACAGGCCGGTCGCGTAGAGCGTCTTGAGGCTGCGGTCGAGGGCGCCGCGATCGAACGTCTCGCCGGGCGAGACGAGCATGTAGGACACGATCGTGCCGCGCTCGATGCGCTGGTTGCCTTCGACACGGATCGCCTGGATCGTGCCGCCGGCGGTGTCCGCCGGAACCGTGTCGCGCGCCGCGCGATGATGCCGGGTATGGGTGGCCGGATCGGCCGCGATCGCCTCGGTCGCGGCCACGAGCGGCAGGAGGCAGGCAGTGGCGAGCAGCGCCGCGCGCTTCGAAGTCAACGACCGCTTCCCCCCGACACACGCCCCGGCCGTCACCGCCGCGACCCACTCGCGCGTGCGTGATCCCGCGCCGCGGTGAGCTAGCCGAAGAGGCGTTCCCTCCGCAAGCGGTCAGCGTCCGTGGCGGAAACCGGACCCGCGAAGCCCTGCCGCTCGCAAGTCACTGGTTTCGTTCGGTGCGGAGTGCCGTCAGCGCGGGACGCTCAGCCCGCCAGGCTGCGGACCCAGCGGAGCAGCCCGAAGCTGGTCAGGTCGTTCACGGTCACGAACACGAACAGCGTCCCGATCAACGCCAGCCCCGCCTGCAACCCCGTGAGCTGCGCCCGGCGCGAGAGCGGGCGGCCCAGCACCGCCTCGATCAGGAAGAACACCAGATAGCCACCGTCCAGCACCGGCACCGGCAGCAGGTTCACGAGCGCAAGATTGACCGAGATCATCGCGATCAGCAGCAGGAAGCTTCCCGCCCCCTGGTGCGCCGCCTCGCCCGAAACCTGCGCGATCCGGAGCGGGCCGCCGAGCTGCGACGCGCCGCCGCCGCCGCTCACGATTCGCCAGAGACTGTCGCCGATGCCTTCCGCCAGCATCCAGGTATCGCGCGTCCCGGCGAGCAGGGCGGCGGGCGGCGCCAGGCGCTCCGGCGCGAGACTCGCCGCGATCTCGATGCCGAGCTGGCCTACCGTCCGGCCGCCGACCTGTTCCGCCCTCGGCACCACCGACAACGTGAGGTCCCGCGAGGCGCGTCGAACCACGACCGCGATCCGCTCGCCGGCGTGCGACGCCACCGCCGCCGGCACCGCGGCGAGATGCCGGACCGGAGTTCCCGCCACGGCGAGGATCGCGTCGCCGGCATGGAGCCCGGCCGACGCGGCGGGGCTGCCCGCCATCACCGAGGCGACCACCGGCCGGTCCGACGGGCGGCCGATCGCCATGAACACGAAGGCGAACACCAGGATCGCGAACAGCACGTTGAACACCGGTCCGGCGGCGACCACGATCGCCCGCGACAGCACGCTCTTGGCCGCGAACGAGCCGCCGTCGCCCGAATTGTGCCCCGGACGGGCCACCGCCGGGCCGCCGCCCGATCCGTCATCCGCCCCGAGATCCGCCCCGAGATCCGACTGCCCCAACATCCGGACATAGCCGCCGAGCGGGATCGCGGCGACCCGCCAGCGCGTGCCGGTCCGGTCGGTCCAGCCGAACAGCTCGCGGCCGAACCCGATCGAGAACACCTCCACGGTGACGCCCCGCCAGCGCGCGGCGAGGTAGTGCCCGAACTCGTGCACGAACACGAGGACCCCGATCACCACCGCGAAGGCGAGAAGCGTCTGCAGGACATCGATCAACGGCAACGCTCCTCGTCGCGGGACCCGGCCGGCCGGCGCGCGCCCGCATCATGCCGAAGCCACGGCTCCGGCCCACGCCGCAGGGCGCGTCCCGCCGTCATGCCGTCACGCGTGGACCATCATCATGCCGTCGGTCACCCGCCGCGCCTCGGCGTCGAGGGCCAGCACGGATTCGAGCGTCGCCGCCTCCGGCGCGCCGAGCCTCGTGACGACCGTCTCGACCGTGCGCGCGATGTCGAGGAAGCCGATCCGCCCCGCGAGGAAGGCGGCGACCGCCACCTCGTTGGCGGCGTTCAGGATCGTGGGGGCGCCCCGCCCGGCCCGCAAGGCCTCGCGGGCGAGCCGGAGCGCCGGGAAGCGCGCGGGATCGGGCTCGGCGAAATCGAGGCGGCCGACCCGGGCGAGGTCGAGCACCGCGGCGTCGGTCGCGAGACGGTCGGGCCAGGCGAGGCAGTGGGCGATCGGCACCCGCATGTCGGCCGGGCCGAGCTGGGCGACCACCGAGCCGTCGGTGAACCGGACCATCCCGTGCACCAGCGACTGCGGATGCACCAGCACCTCGATCCGGTCCTCCGCGAGCCCGAACAGGCGCGCCGCCTCGATGATCTCCAGTCCCTTGTTGAACATCGTGGCGCTGTCGATCGAGATCTTGGCACCCATCCGCCAGGTCGGGTGGCGGAGCGCGGTGTCGGGGGTCGCCGCCTCCATCGCCGGGAGGCTCGCCTCGCGGAACGGCCCGCCCGACGCGGTGAGCGTGATCCGGTCGACGCCCCGCGTCGTCATCCGCCCGCCGAGCGCCTGGAAGATCGCGTTGTGCTCGGAATCGACCGGCAGCAGCGTCGCGCCGTCGCGCCGGACCGCGTCCAGCATCACGTCGCCCGCGCACACCAGCGCCTCCTTGTTGGCGAGCGCCACCGCGCCCCCCCGACGCACCGCGGCGAGCGTCGACCTGAGCCCGACCGCGCCGGTGATGGCGGCCATCGTCCAGTCGGCCGGGCGCGCGGCCGCCTCGATCACCGCCTCCGGACCGGCGCCACTCGCGCAGCCGGTGCCAGCGAGACGCTCGGCCAGCGCGGTCCCGAGCGCGGGATCGGCGATCGCCGCGAACCGGGCCCCGAGCGCGACCGCCTGCTCGGCGAGCAGCGCCACGTTGCGGCCGCCGGCCAGCGCCTCCACCGCGTGATCGCCGCTGCGGACCAGATCGATCGTGCTGAGACCGATGCTGCCGGTGGAGCCCAGGATGGAGACGGTCTTCATGCGTATGCTCGATTCACCCGTGTGCCTGGGGGGTAATGGCGAAGAGCAGGATCGCGGCCGCCATCAGGCCGTCGAGCCGGTCGAGCAGGCCGCCATGGCCCGGGATCAGGCGGCCGGAATCCTTGACCCCGAACCGACGCTTGGCCGCGCTCTCGAACAGGTCGCCCGCCTGCGCCGCGGCGGCGAGGGCGGCACCCAGCAACGGACGCGCGAAGCACAGGCCGACCAGCGATGCGGCCACGAGCCCACCGACCGCGCCGGACCAGGTCTTCGACGGCGACACCGACGGGGCCAGCTTCGGGCCGCCGAGGAGGCGTCCGGCCGCATAGGCCCCGGTGTCGCTCGCCCAGACGGCGAGCATCAGGAGCAGCACCAGACCGAGGCCGCCGTGGCGCGCCCGGAGGAGGAGCAGCGCCGCCCCCGGCAGCGCGACATAGGCGACGCCGACCGCGAGCCGGGGGCGGCGCGCCACCAGGAACGCGAGGCAGGCGACCACACCGACCCCGACGGCCTCGCGCCCGAGACCGGTCGCGACCAGCACGCCGGTCGTGACCGAGGCGGCGACCGACAGGACCATGTCGCGCCTGCCGGTCGCGGACGTGCCGGCGCGCGCCATCGCCGCCCATTCGGCCGCGCAGCCGCCCATCCCGGCCACGATCGCGATCGACCAGGCCCAGGACCCGTGCAGGAGCGCCAGGAGGCCGACCGGAGCCAGGAACGCGGCCGAGCCGAGCCGCTTGCCGAGATCGCCGCCGAGCGCCGTCCGTGGTCGACCGGCGTCCCCCGGTCGCGCCTCCGCGTCAGCCAGGGCGGGCACCGTATCTCCGTTCCCGCCTCGAATATTCGGCGAGCGCCTCGTCGAACTCGGCCGGGCCGAAATCGGGCCAGAGCTGGTCGAGGAACACGAGCTCCGCATAGGCGGATTGCCAGAGGAGGAAGTTCGACAGCCGCCGCTCGCCACTGGTGCGGATCATCAGGTCGGGATCGGGGATGTCGGCCGAGGCGAGAAACCCGCCGAACGAGCGCTCGTCGATCGCGTCCGGGTCGAGCACGCCGTCGCGCACCGCTTCCGCCATCCGACGCGCCGCCCCGGCGATCTCCGCCCGTCCCCCGTACGACAGGGCGATCGTGAGGTTGAGGCGCGTGTTGCCGGCGGTCAGTCGTTCGGCACGCTCGAGCTCGGCCACGATGTCGGGGCCGAACCGGTCGCGGTCGCCGATGACGCGGAGCCGAACCCCCTCGCGATCGAGTTCGGACACCTCGCTCCGAAGGTAATGCCGGAGCAGCGCCGTGAGGTCGCGCACCTCGTCGGCCGGCCGCCGCCAGTTCTCGCTCGAGAAGGCGAACAGCGTCAGCCAGCTCACCTCGTTCCGGACCGCCGCCTCGATCGACCGCCGCACCGCCTGCGCGCCGGCGCGGTGGCCGGCGACCCGGGGCAGCTTCCGCCTCTCCGCCCAGCGGCCGTTGCCGTCCATGATGATCGCGACATGGGCCGGCCGGGGATCGGCGGCGGCACGCGTCGCGACCGGCGGCGGCGAGGCAACGGCGGGCGCGAGCGCCGCGCGGTCGCCCGCCTCCGCGGCGACCACCCGGTCGAGGATCGCGGTCCCGTTCGGGGACGCGCCCACGAGCCGCATCCTCATGCCCAGCAAGCGTCCCTGCCCCACGCGCCCCGCCTCAGACCTGCCTGATCTCGCGTTCCTTCTCGACGAGGCCCTCGTCGATGCGCCTGATGAACCCGTCGGTCAGCTTCTGGATCACGTCGGACCAGTCCTTGACCAGGTCCTCGCTGATCTCGCCCTTCTTCTCGAACGCCTTCACCTGGTCCATGCCGTCGCGGCGGACGCCGCGGATCGCGACGCGGGCCGCCTCGGCGTAGCGGCCGGCAGCACGGGCGAGCTCGTTCCGGCGCTCCTCGGTCAGCACCGGGATCGGCACCCGGACGATCTGCCCGTCGGTCATCGGGTTGAGGCCGAGATTGGCCTCCCGGATCGCCCGCTCGACCGCGGACACGTTGGTCCGGTCCCAGACCTGCACGGTGATCATCCGCGCCTCCGGCACCCCGATCGTGCCGACCGCGGTGATCGGCATCGCGGTCCCGTACACCTCGACCCGCACCGGCTCCAGCAGCGCCGGCGAGGCCCGGCCGGTCCTGAGGCCGCCGAAGTCGCGTCGCAGCGTGTCGAGCGCACCCTCCATGCGCCGCGTGAGGTCGGTCTTGAGCGCGTTCAGGTCGGCAGGCACGCGTCGGCTTCCTTGTGTTCTCGTTCGGGATCTTCCGTCTCGGGTCTCGCGTCGCGAGATCTCCCCCGGGGCTTACTGTCCGGGAGATCGCCCGGATGCCCCGGCTCAGTTGGCCATTTCCACGATCCGCGTGAAGCGTCCCTCGCCGCGCATCACGGCGGCGAAGGCGCCGGGCGCGTGGATGTTGAACACGATGATCGGCAGCGCGTTCTCGCGCGCGAGGCTGATCGCGGCCGCGTCCATCACCCCGAGCTCGCGCGACAGCACCTCGAGATAGGTGAGACGGTCGTAGCGTTCGGCGGCGGGATGGGTCCGGGGATCGGCCGAATAGACCCCGTCCACCTGCGTCCCCTTGAGCAGCGTGTCGCAACCCATCTCGGCGGCGCGCAGCGCGGCCGCGGTGTCGGTGGTGAAGAACGGGTTGCCGGTCCCGGCGGCGAAGATCACCACCCGTCCCTTCTCCATGTGGCGAACCGCGCGGCGCCGGATGAACGGCTCGCACACCGACGCCATCGGGATCGCCGACAGCACCCGCGTCGCGACCGCCTCGCGCTCCAGCGCGGTCTGCATCGCGATCGCGTTCATCACGGTCGCCAGCATGCCCATGCTGTCGGCCTGCGAGCGCTCCATTCCCTTGGCCGCGCCCGACACCCCGCGGAAGATGTTGCCACCGCCGATCACCAGGCAGACCTCGACCCCCATCCGCTGCACCGCGGCGATGTCGGCCGCGATCCGCATGATCGTGTCGTTGTCGAGACCGTACTCCCGCCGCCCCATCAGGGCTTCCCCGGACACCTTGAGCAGGACGCGCTGGATCGGCGGCTGTTGCGTCATCGGTCCCACGGTGTCAGGAGGTCACGAACTTCTACCGACGCCGTGTTGGCGCCACAAGGGCGCTCTCCCGGGCGTTCCGGCGCCTTCCCCGGAGGACACCATGACCGGCTGGATCGGCCACGCGGAGCGGGTTCTCGTGGGCGGATCACTGGTGCCCGCGACCGTCATCGTCCGCGACGGACGGATCGAGGACGTGGTCCGCGGGCCGCCGCTCGCGGGCGCGCGTCGCCTCGCCGCCGACGCGATCCTGGCGCCCGGCTTCGTCGACCTCCAGGTGAACGGCGGCGCCGGGATCGCCGTGAACGAGGTCGATCGCGGCGCGGCGGGCGCGGCGGCGCTGGTCGCCGTGGCGGGTGCCCATCGCGCCGGCGGAACCACGTCGCTTCTCGCGACCGTGATCACCGACGCCGAGGGCGCGATCGCGCGCGTTGCCGACGCGGTCGCGGCGGCGCGCGCCACCGCGGACGGCGACGCGGTCGCCGGCCTCCACGTGGAGGGGCCGTTCATCAGCCCGCAGCGGCCCGGCGTGCATCCGCCCGACCACATCAGGCGGCTCGGCGCGGCGGAGGCCGCGTCGCTCGCGTCGCTCGCGTCGCTCGGGACGCGACGGCACGCGCTCGGCGCCGTGCTGGTGACGCTGGCGCCCGAGGAGGTCGAGCCCGGGACGATCGCGTCCCTCGCCGCCGCCGGCCTGGTGGTCGCCGCCGGCCACACCGAGGCCACGCCGGACGTGCTGTCCCGCGCCCGAGGCGAGGGGCTCGGCGGCTACACCCATCTCTGGAACGCGATGCCGCCGCTCGCCGGACGGGCGCCGGGCCCGGTCGGGGCCTGTCTCGACGACGACGATGCCTGGTGCGGCCTGATCGCCGACGGCGTGCATGTCGATCCCGCGAACCTCCGCCTGGTGCTCCGCCGCAAGCCCCAGTCCCGGGTGGTGCTGGTCACCGACGCGATGCCGGTCGCCGGCACCACGCTCGACCGCTTCCGCCTCGGCGGCCGGACGGTGATCCGCCGGGACGGCGCGCTCCGGACCCCCGACGGAACGCTCGCCGGCGCCGACCTCACGATGGTCGGCGCGGTCCGGAACGCGATCGCCCTCGGCGGCGCCGAACTCGCGACGGCGCTCCGGATGGCCACCGCGAACCCGGCGGACGCGGCCGGCCTCGCCGATCGCGGCCGGATCGCGCCCGGTCTCAGGGCCGACCTCGTCGAACTCACCGCCGATCTCGCGGTCGCATCGGTCTGCGTGAACGGCCGCTGGTCCCCGCCCGGCACGGACCCTCCGTCCGGCTAGCAGGCTGCTGAAAACCTCGGCGCCGAAGGCACGGTGGATCAGGACACGGGGTTTCACCCCGCACCCCACCAGGCGCTGGGCGCCTGGACCCCATCCATGTCAATCGAATGCGGGCCTGGGCGCGCCGCGCCCAGCGGAGTTTGAGGCAGAGCCTCAAGGTCTTCCGAAGTTTCTCGGCAGCCTGCTAGAGCAGGGCCGCGAGCGGGCCGAGCCAGCGCTCGTAGCGGCGCCACGCGTCTGGCGCCGGCGCGGTGATCGGCGAGCGGACCTGCCACCGGCTCGGCGTTCGCACCGGCCGCCGGTTGCGTTCCGGCGCGAGGCACGCGTCGTTCCAGGACAGGCCGCAGGCCGCGACCAGCGCCCTCGTCGCGGTCTCCGGATCGGCGACCAGCGCCTCGTAGCAGACCTCGTGGAGCGAACCGGGCGGAAAAACGGCGCGCCAGTGATCGGCGAGCCGCTCCAAGGCGCGCACGGCCGAGACCAGGGCGCCGCCGCCGGTCGGGAAATCGACGAGCGGGTTGAACCAGGTACGATGGATCGAGAGCGCCGTGTCGATCGGCCGCCGTCGGCAGACCACGATCGTCGCGCCGGGAAGCGCCGCGCGGATCAGGCCCGCCCAGTACAGGTTGAGCGGCGCCTTGTCGGTGACCCGCGCAGGCCCGGGGGCGCGGTCGCGCAGCATCGCGAGGTAATCGCCGGCCATCCGGGCGAGGGCGTCCGGGCCGGTGTCGCCGGATTCCCACGCAGCACCCCGCGACGCCCAGAACGGCAGCTCGCCCGCGCCGTGGACGTCCGGGTGGCTCGACAGGATCTGCTCCACGAGCGTGGTGCCTGATCGCGGCAATCCGGTCACCAGGATCGGCGTCCGGTCGGGAGCCGCGGCCGCCGCGGCCGCTCGTCCGACCCGGTGCGCGTCGAACCGCTCGACCAGCCGCGCCACGCGCCGCTCGATGCCGGAGGCCTCGTCGGCGCGGCCGCCGCGGCGGACCGCATCGGCGGCGCCGAAATGGCGCATCGCGCGCCCGGGATCGCCGAGATCGTCGGCGGCCTTGCCGAGCGCCAGGTGCACCTTGGCGCGCGCCTCGGCGTGCAGCGCGGGCGCGGATGCGGCCGCCTCCATGGCGGCGACGAGCGCGCCGTCGCCGGGTCCGACGCGTCGGCACCGGACGAGGTCATAGAAGCTGCCGGCATACTGGAGCGAGGTGCCCGTGACCGTCTCGTAGCAGCCGGCGGCCTCGTCGAGCCGGCCGGTATCGGCGAGGACCGAACCGAGGGTGTCGACCGCCTCGAGATGGCCCGGGTCGTTCGCGAGAAGCGCCCGAAGCGCGGTCTCGGCCTCGTCGAGGCGGTCCCGCGCGAGCAGCAGCCGGGCGTCGGCAAGGCGGGAGAGCGGGGTCTCCGGCCGGGTCGCCGCCGCCTCGCGATAGGCGTCCTCCGCCTCCGGCCAGCGCCCGAGCGCCTCGAGCAGCGCGCCGAGCCGGAAGCGCGCATCGGCCCGAGCCGGCGCGAGCCCGGCCGCGACCCGGTAGGCGGCGATCGCGGGTTCGACCTCGCCCAGTGCCTGGCGCGCGACGCCGAGCCGCAATGCCGCGAGCGCAAAGGTCGGATCGGCCGCGAGGGCACGCGAGAAAGCCGACGCCGCCTCGGCATGCCGCCCCTGCGAAAGGGCGAGATAGCCGATGTCGTGCGGGATGCCGGCGTTCGCGGGGGCCGCCCGCTCCGCCTCGCGGAGCAACGACAGGGCGTGGTCGACGCGGCCCGCGGCAAGCAGCAGGCGCGCCCGTTCGAGCAGCGCACCGCTCACGCCCGGGTCACGCCTGCCCCGGCTGACATGAAAGGTTCATGGCCCTCCGCCCGTTCCGGTCAGACTGGCGTCAGCGACGCCGGCTACCTGCTCCGCCGTCAGAACCGAGGCCGCGCCGAGCCCGGTCGCCCGCAACGGCAAGGAAGCATCGCAGTGCGACGAACCTTCACCACCACCTCGCTCGGAAGCGTGCTCGCGCTGAGCTTCGCCGCACCGGGCGCGGCGCTCGCGAACGATTCGCCCACGCGCACCGTCGGCCCGCAGCTCGACGGCTCGATCGTGGCGTCCGACAACCAGCTGCTCACGCCGGCCGGCAAGACGGTCCAGCTCGGGTCGCCGGTTCGCGCGAAAGCGGTCGCGATCAACCCGAACGCGAAGACGCACTCCGGCGCGGTCCTGCTGATGGGGGCCGCCGAGCCGATCATCATCTTCGACACGCGGACGGGCGCGGTGCTGCAGCGCTACCTGCCGACCGCCCTGAGCGGCACCACCTCGACCAGCAGTCCGACGGGCTCGTTCACCGGAATCGCATACTCGCCCGACGGGTCGAAGCTGCTGTTCAGCCAGGACAACAGCAACATCCAGGTCGCGGTCGTCAACCCGAGCAACGGCGAACTCGCCGACGACGAGGTCATTCCGGTTCCCGCGCCGAACAACCCGAACCTCTACACGCCCGGCACGGCGAACCCCGGCGGTCTTGCCCTGGTCAACGACACGGAAGGCCTGGTCGCGCTCAACGCGAGCAACGCGCTCGGCGTCTTCGACATCGCGACGGGCGCGGTAACGTCGCAGATCCCGGTCGGCAACGCCCCGAACCGGGTCGTGGTGAGCGGCAACACGGCCTATCTCAGCAACGAAGGCGGCCGGCCGGCGACGGCGAGCGACTTCACGACGCTGTCCGACGGCACGCCGATCGTCGCCGACAAGACGACCGGTTCGGCGATCACCGGCACGGTGTCCGCGGTCGATCTCGACACCGGCAAGCTGGTGGCGACGATCGATGTCGGACTGCACCCGGCGGGCATGACGGTCGCCAACGGGAACGTCTACGTCGCCAACGCCTACAGCGACACGATCTCGGTCATCAGCACGGCGACGAACACGGTCACGCGGACGATCAAGGTCGGCGTGCCGCTGCCGCACGGCGCGTTCGGCGCGGGCGTCGACGACGTCGCCGTGGTCGGCGACGCGGCCTACGTCACGATGGGCGAGGCCAACGCCGTCGCGGTCCTCGACCTCACGAAGCCGGACGGGAAGGCGGTGATCGGCTACATCCCCACCCTCTACTTCCCGACCACGATCGCCTACGACGCGGCGGACCGGAAGCTCGTCGTGTCCGACGACAAGGGAACCGGAACCCAGGGCTCGATCGGCAGCGCCGAGGGCGCGGAAGGCTTCAACACGCACCAGGATACCGGGACGGTCAGCCTCATTCCCGTCCCGACATCGGCCCAGCTCACCGCCGACACCGTCAAGGTCGTGAACAACAACAACTGGCTCTCGCCCTACGCGGATGTCGGTCCGCAATACGTCGACCCCAGCGCGACGCCGGTCGCGGTACCGGCCCATATCGGCGAGCCCTCGCTCATCAAGCATGTCTGGTACATCATCAAGGAGAACCGGACCTACGACCAGATGCTCGGCGACGTCGCCTGGGGCAACGGCGATCCGTCCATCGCCGTGTTCGCCGCCAACGTGCCGAACCAGCACCAGATCGTGCAGCGCTTTCCGCTGCTCGACAATTTCTACGCGCCGAGCCGGCAATCGGCGGACGGGCACCCCTGGACCATCGAGTCGGGGTCGTTCTACTCGAACGACATCCTCTCGCCCGACTGGATCCGCTCCTACCCGGGCGGCAACGACAACGACGCGCTGACCTTCACGCGAAAAGGCTACATCTGGACCGACGCCGTCAGGAAAGGCCTCGACGTGAAGATCTACGGCGAGTGGAGCGACGGCTCGGTCGTCGCGAACAACCCCGCGACCGGCGCGCCCTACACCTGGGCCGACTTCTTCGAGACATCCCTCTACAACGAGACGGGCGGCAAGCAGGGAAGCAACATCGTTCCCCCGGACTCCGACTCCGAGAAGTCGCAGATCCCCGGCGTCGACAAGCTGCTCGACCCGCACTACCCGTCGTTCAACCTCGGGATCCCCGACCAGTACCGGATGGATTACTACCTCCCGATCCTGCAGCAGCAGGACGCGACGGACACCGTGCCGGCACTGACGGTCATGTGGCTGCCGAACGATCACACCAATGGTCTGGCCGTCGACACGCCGATCCCGAACGACTACGAGGCGGACAACGACCTCGCACTCGGCCGGCTCGTCCAGGCGATCAGCCACACCAAGGCGTGGGCGACGTCGGCGATCTTCGTGACCGAGGATGACGCGCAGGACGGCGTCGATCACGTCGACGGCCATCGCGAACCGGCCTACGTGATCAGCCCCTACGCGGTCGCCCCGCAGGCCGCTGATCAGGGCCGGGAGATCCGGACGACCTACACCGTCGTCAACATGGAGCGGACGATCGAGAACATCCTCGGCCTCAGGCCGATGTCGCAGTTCGATCGCGTGGCCTCGCCGATGTTCGACTGCTTCCAGAACACGCCGAACGACACCCCCTACACCGACGTCCCCGCCACCACGCCGCTCAACATCAACGAGAACGGGGTGCCCGTGCCGGGAACCGGATCGTCGCCGGTCTACTCCATGAGGACGTTCCACCCGACGCCCTTCCAGAAGGCGTGGGAACTCGCGTCGGTCAAGATCATGACGCCGAACATGAAGAAGGCCGACGTGGTCGACGAGCACTTCCTCAACCACGTGATCTGGTATGCCGCGACCGACTGGAAGCGCCCCTACCCGGGCGACCACGGGATGGTCTGGCCGGGGTCGTTCAGGAACGTCGTCAATCTCTCGAAGACCGACGACGACTGACCGCGGACCGTGCGGCCGGTGCGCCGGCCGCACGGTCATAAAACGTTCGCACAACGGTCGGCGACGTCGCGGTAGTCCGTGACGCGCAATCCTCGGCGGGGACCGGCGTGCGGCTGCTCCTGGTGGAAGACCATGCCGGGTTACGCGAGATGCTGCAGGCGCATCTCGCCAGCGTCGGCTTCGCGACCGACGCCTTCGCCGACGGCGCCGATGCCCTCGCCGCGGCGGCGCTGGTCGACTACGACGCCGCCGTGCTCGACCTCGGGCTCCCCGGCATCGACGGGATGGAGTTGCTGCGCAGGCTCCGCCGTGACGTGAGACCGGCGCTGCCGGTGATCGTGCTCACCGCGCGGGACGCGGTCGCGGCCCGGATCGGCGGCCTCGACGCGGGCGCCGACGACTACATCCTGAAACCGTTCGACGTCGACGAGTTCGTGGCCAGGCTTCGCAGCGTGCTGCGCCGCCCGGGACCGCGACGGGACGCGGTCGAGACCTGGGGCGACGTCACGTTCGATACGGTGACCCGGATGGCGAGCGTCCGCGACGCGCCGATGACGCTCACCAGGCGAGAAGCGGGCCTGCTCGAGGAGCTCGTCCTGGCCGGTGGCCGCACGGTGGTGCGCGACGGTCTCGAGGAACGGATCTACGGCTTCAACGAGAAGGTGAGCGGCAACGCGCTCGAGGCGATCGTGTCGCGCCTGCGGCGACGCCTGGCGAGTGCCGCGTCCGTGGTGACCGTGGAGACGGTGCGCGGCATCGGCTACCGCCTGCGCCGCGACTAGGCGATGCCGCCTCTCCGCAGCCTGCGTGGACGACTGGTGGTGTCGATGTCGGTCGCGGCCGTGGTCAGCCTCGCGGCGGTGACGCTGCTTCACGCGGCCGCGGACGCGCGCCGCGGCTTCGTCGGCGCGGCGAGCCGGCTGCTGCTCGGAGACGAATGGCCGGAGCCGTGGCAGGATCTGGCGATCCTGCTGCCCTTCAGCCTGGTCACCGTGGTCCTGGTCTCGGCCGTCACGGTGTGGAATCTCCGCCCCGTGACGAGGGCGTCCGAGGCCGCGGCGCGGGTCGGGCCCGGCAGTCCGACCGCCCGGATCGAGGCGCCGGGCCTGCCGAGCGAGATCGAGCCGCTCGTCAGCGCCGCCAACGGCGCGCTCGACCGGCTGGCGGACGCGTACGAGAGCGAGCGCCGCTTCGTCGCCGACGCCGCGCACGAACTGAGGACGCCGCTCGCGGCACTCCGGCTGCGGCTGCAGCGGGCGCGGGCGGAAAGCCGGGTCGACTGGCACGCGGTCGACGGCGATCTCGCGCAGATGGGCCGCCTCGTGTCGCAGCTGCTCGAACTCGCGCGCAAGGAGGCGGCCGGTCCGGACGGCGCCGCGGGACCGCCCGAGCCCTGCAACCTGGCCCGCATCGCCCGCGAGGCGGCGGCCTCGGTGCTGCCGCTCGTGGAGCAGGCCGGCCGGACGCTCCTCGTCGATCTCGGCGACCATCTCACCGTCGCCGGCCATCCCGGCGACCTCGGCGACCTCGTCCGCAACCTGCTCGAGAACGCCCTGCTGCACGGCCGGGGCACGATCGCGCTCACCGGATGGCGCGACAGCAGGGGCGCGTGCGTGCTGCAGGTGACCGACGAGGGCGACGGCGTGCCGCCGGCGCTACGCGAGGCGGTGTTCGACCGCTTCCGCAAGGGACGGCAGGGCGATCGCGGCAGCGGCCTCGGCCTCGCGATCGTGCGCGCGGTGGCGCGGAGCCACCACGCCAGCGTCCGCTTCGTGGACGGATCCGGCTGCCGCGTGCAGCTGGCGATACCGTCGCATCCGGCGCCGGCGCGACCCCGGGCCTCGGTGGGCCGGGCCGCATGACGGAGCGCGTCGACGGCGCGCGAGACTGGGGGGAGGAGCGCGTCCGGCGGCTTCCCGCGCTGATCGC
Organism: uncultured Acetobacteraceae bacterium; assembly: GCA_964249405.1. GTDB lineage: Bacteria > Pseudomonadota > Alphaproteobacteria > Acetobacterales > Acetobacteraceae > CAXTPV01. Next base: position 31,755 of record CAXUBX010000009.1, read on the forward strand.
GTCCGGGCTCGTCACGGCGGGGCTCGCCGTGCTCGCGGTCGGCGCCTTCAGGCCTTGCGGCACGCCGTCGTCGCGCCCCGAACCGGTGATCGTGGCGCTCGGAAGCGCGCCACGGCCAGCGCCGTCGCCCCCTCCGCCCTCGCCGCCGCTGCCCTCGCCGCCGCGGCGGTCGGTGATGCTGCCGGCATCGCTCGCCCGGATCCCGCTGCCGCGGATCCGGGTCGCGGCAATGCGCCCCCTGCCGGCCCGGAAGCCGGCCCCGCCGAGGCGCGCGCAACCGCTCCCGCGGCTCGCGTCCACCCCGGCGCCCCGCCTTCCCTCGCCGGCGCCGGAAAACCCGCATGCCACCGACACGCTGAAGGGCCGGATCAGGCTCGCCGTGCAGGCGGCGCTGCGCTACCCGGAGAGTGCCCGCGACTTGGGCGAACAGGGGCGGGCGCTGGTCGGCTTCGACTACCGAGACCGGTCGGTCTCGAACGTGCGGATCCTCGTCGGGAGCGGCAACGGGCGGCTCGACGCGGCGGCGCTCGAGACGGTCCGCGAGGCGGACTATCCGCCGCCTGGCCGGTTCGCGGGACGGACGCTGCTGCTCGCGGTGTGGGTGAACTTCCTGATCGGCGAGGACGGCTGAAGATCCGCGCGCAGCCGCAACGTTGCGGGCACAGCTGCAACAGGATCGTCACGTGCCCGTCAGGATCGTGTCAGCTAGTGGAGACGCCGGTTGCATGCGGAGTTGATCGATGCCCGTTCGCCGTCCGACAGCGTTCGCGGTGGCGTTGCTCTCGATCGCTCTTTCCGACGCGCGCGGCGCCCACGCCCAGATCATCGCCGCGCAGCCTCCGGAAACGATCGGAGGCGTGTCGGCGAGCGCGTCGGGACCGTCGACGGCGGCCGACGCCGCGGCACCGCAGACCGCGGCGCAGTATGCGCCGAGCCGCCCGCTCATCACCGAAGAGCAGCCGGAAAGCGTGATCGGGCCGGAGACGCTCGACAAGCTCGCGATCCCGACCGAGAACTACGACGACATCGTCGCGCTCACGCCGAGCGCGATGGATCTCGATCCCGCCGGCCCCGGCCTGCAGCAGGATTTCGGGCAGAGCATCCGCGGGCTGCAATACACGCAGTTCAGCGTGCTCTACGACGGCGTGCAGGTGCCCGGCACTCCGAGCAGTCTCGCCCCGCAACCGGCGGCGTATTTCATGGAGCACGACATCGGCTCCATCGCGGTCAACCGCGGGCCGGGCCTCGCGTCCGACATCGGTTCGGCGACCTTCGGCGGCTTCGTCGCGCTGTCGTCGCCGACGCTGTCCTCCACGCCCTCCATCGAGCCTTACGGCACGTTCGGCTCGTTCGGCACCAAGCTCTACGGCATCGAGCTCGAGAGCGGTGCGGTCGGCCCGCTCGACGGCGCGCGCGTCTCGCTCGACCTGTCCCACGAGGAAGCCGAGGGCGCCGACACGGGTCTCGCGACCGAGCGGCGCAACCTGTTCCTCAAATACGAGCAGCCGGTCGGCGAGAACACGCTGGTCACGGCACTGGTCAACCTCGACAACGCCGACAATCACACGACCTACGGCGTGACGCAGCAGCTCGCCGACAGCGCCGGCCGCAACTATGCCCTGAACAACGATCCGACCTCGCAGACCTTCGAAGGCTACAACCGCGACGACTACACGACCGACTTCGAATATCTCCGCGTCCAGTCGCGGCTGGGCGACGGCTTCGGCCTCGACAACACCACCTACACGGCGGGCTACGATCATCGCGGCACCGAAGGGCTCGACCCCGACGGCACGACACCGAACCTCGTCGACCAGGACATCGACATCAACGGCGTCCGCACGTTCGTGCAGGACGACGTCCCCGGCACGGCCGACAAGAACGACACGCGCGACGAAGGCGATATCCTCCGCCTGACCTACGACACGCCGTCCGGGCAGGCGCGCACGGGCGTCTGGTTCGACCACATCGACAACACCACCTATCGCTATGCGGTCGATTTCACCCGGGGCACCGTCGCCTACACGACATCGCCCACGGGAACGCCGTACTCCTACATCGTGTTCGACACGCTCACCACGGTGCAGCCGTACTGGGAATACGAGTGGCGACCGACCCGGACGGTCACCGTGACCGCCGGAGTCCGCTACGACGCGGTGACGCGTTCGCTGCAGGCGCCGATCAATCGGACCACCAAGCTGGATGCCGACGACCACGAGGCCTTCAACAAGCCGCTGCCGGCGCTCAGCGCGAACTGGCGCGTGCGACCCTATCTCGCCCTCTACGCACAGGCGGCCGGCGGCTATCTCACGCCACCTCTCAACGTGTTCTACACGACCTCGATCACGTCGGTGGAACCGTCGACCTCGTGGAACTTCCAGGTCGGCGAGGTCTTCCAGCGGCGCTGGCTCGATCTCGGCGCCGATCTCTACTACATCAAATACGGCGACTACATCACGAGCCAGACGATCGCCGGACAGGCGCTCTACTTCAACTCGGGAGGCGCCGAGTTCAAGGGCGTCGAGGCCGAGGGGACCGCGAAGCTCGGCTGGGGCTTCGCACTCTACGCGAACGGCTCCCTGAACGACAGCAACTACACCGACAACAGCAACAATCTCGCGCAGACGCCGCGGCGCACCGGCGCGCTCGGGCTGATCTACGACCAGGGCACCGTGTTCCGATCGCACGACGACCTGCACGGGCTGATCATCGCGAAGAACGTCGGGCCGCAATACGGGGAGGACACGGCGACCCCCGGAAAGGGCGACCAGTTCCCGATCAAGTCCTACAACGTGGTCGATCTCGATGCCGGCTACGTGCTGCCGGTCGCGAAGCGCCGTCTGAGCTTCGACGTGCAGGTCTACAACCTGTTCGACGACCGGAGCTTCATCGGCATCGACGGCACCGACGCGGCCGGCCAGGCGCTCTACTGGGTCGATCCCGGCCGCAGCATCTTCTTCTCGTTCGCGGCGAAGCTCTGAGAGGCTCGGTCGCTCGGCGTCCCCGGTCGGGCCGGACGTCAGTAGGATCCCGTCCCCGCCCGGGCGCCGCCGACGATGGCCAGACCCGACGACGTGCCGATCCGGGTCGCGCCGGCGGCGATCATCGCGTCCGCCGCCTCGCGCGTGCGGACGCCGCCCGAGGCCTTGACGCCGATGCCGGGTCCGACCTCGCGCCGCATCAGCGCCACGTCCTCCACGGTCGCCCCGCCGCCGCCGTAGCCGGTCGAAGTCTTGACGAAATCGGCCCCGACCCCGCCTGCGATCCGGCACGCGGCGCGCTTCTCGTCGTCGGTGAGCATGGCGGTCTCGATGATCACCTTGAGCACCGCCCCCGCGGTCGCCCGGCGCACGGCGGCGATGTCGTTCCGGACCATTTCGAGCCGGCCCTCCTTCAGCGCGCCGATCGCGATCACCATGTCGATCTCGCCCGCGCCGTCGGCGATCGCCCGCGTCGCCTCGGCGGCCTTGACGTCGGAAGTCGTTGCGCCGAACGGGAAGCCGACGACCGAGCAGGTGCGGACGGCACTGCCCGCGAGCCGGCCGGCGACGAAGGCGACGTGGACCGGGTTCACGCAGACCGCGCGGAAGCCGTTCGCCCGCGCCTCGTCGCAGAAGCGGGCGACCTCGCTCGCGGTCGCGTCGGGCTTCAGGATGGTGTGGTCGATCATCGCGGCGAGCCCGCCTTGATCCACCGTGCGATCACCGTCGCTCATGACGACACCCCGCCATCCAGCGCCTCGAGCGCGCCCGGGTCGTAATAGACGTGCACCGTGCCGAGCCGTTCGCCGCTGATCCGGATCACGTTGACGCCCTCCAGCCGCCAGGTGGCGCCCTCGTGATCCCGGAACACCGAGCGCCATTCGAAGGCGCCCCGATCGCCGCTCTCGACCGCGTCCACGATCCGGACCTCCAGACCCGGAAACCGGTCGACGCTCGCCTGGTAGAAGCGACGGATCTCGTCGTGGCCGACCAGCCGGCCGAGCCCGGGGACGAGCAGCTCCGCATCCGGATCGTAGCAGCCGAGGATCGCGTCGACGTCGCGCGTGCACTCGATCCTCCAGTAGTTCTCGACGACCTGTCTCGGTGTCATCCATCGGCCCTTTCGTTCCGGTATCGGCTGGAGCGTCGGCTTGAAACCAGGGCATCCTCCATGCGAGCGGACGGTCCGTTCGACCGCACGATGCTCAGCCCTTGTAGTCGGCGATGTACTGCTGGATCGCCGAGACGGATTTCGGGTCGCCCACGTCCTTCGAGGTCACCAGCGTATAGGGAACCGGCGTGTCCTTCGGAATGGCCTGGCCGCCGCCGGTGAACAGCTGATGCAGCACGTCGACCGCCTTCTGGCCCATCAGCACCGGGCTCTGCAGCACCGAGGCCTTGATGACGCCGGACTTGATGTAGTTGATCTCGCCGAGATCGGCGTCGAAGCCGACCACCACGACCTTGTCCTGCATGTGCATGCGCGCCACCGCCTCGGCGACCCCGAGCGCCGAGCGGTCGTTCGCGCCGAAGATCACGTTGATCTTCGGATTGCGCTCGAGGAGCGTGGTCGTCTCCTGCAGCGCGGTCTGCGGGACGCCCTGGCTGAGCTCGAGCCCCGCGAACGTCATCCCCGGGTGGCCGGCCATCCCGGCGTGGAAGCCCTCGTTCCGCTGCCGGCCGGAGGTGGTGCTGAGATTGTAGTCGATGATCGCGTAGGCCCCCTGGCCGTGCACCATGGTGGCGGCGTAGTCGGCCGCCGCCGCGGCGGCCTTCGCGTTCGGGACCGCGATGAAGGTCGCGGCGTCCATCGGCGTCAGGGTGGAATCCGTCGCGACCACGTAGATCTTCCTGCCCATCGCCTTTCGGACCGGCGGCAGCAGCGCGGTCGGGCTCGAGGGCACGAGGATGATACCCGAGACACCGCGCGTGATCGCGGTGTTCGTCATGTCGATCTGCGCGCTCACGTCGGAGATCGCGTAGGGCGCGCGGAACAGCGTCGTGTAGCCGTACTTGGCCGCTTCCTGCTTGATCCCGTCGTACTCGCGAAGGAAGTACGGCGTCGTGCTTTCGGACGGGATGAACTCGATCGAAGCGGCGGGCGCCGACCGGGCGGGACGGGCGGCGCACAAGGCGGTGGCGAGCACCAATGCGCCGACGCCGAGGGGGAGCAATCCTGCTGTCCGTTTCATGGTGACGTTCCTCTCCTGCTTTCTTCTTGTGGCGCAGGCGCGTCGGTGTCCTTACACCGCCACCCGCTTGCGGAAGCTGTCGACATAGACCGCGCCGATCACGACGCAGCCGAGGATCACGGTCTGCGCGTAGTTCGACAGGCCGACGAGGTCGGTGCCGTTCGCCAGGACGCCGATCAGCAGCACGCCGAGCATCGAGGCCCAGACGGTTCCCTGGCCCCCGAACAGGCTGCCGCCGCCGATCACCACCGCGGCGATCGAGCTGAGCTCGTAATTCTCGCCGGCCGTCGGCAGCGCGGAGTTCACGTAGGCGGTGAGCAGGACGCCGCCGGTCGCCGACAGCAGGCCGGACATCGCGTACACGAGGACGGTGGTCCTGCGGACCGCGAGGCCGGACAGCGTCGCGGCGCGCCGGTTGCTGCCGATCGCGTAGACCGAGCGGCCGAAGCGGGTACGACCGAGCATGACCTGCCCCATCACCGCGACGGCGAGGCTGACCAGGATGATGTCCGGGATCACGCCGAAGCCACCGGTGCCGAACGCGTTGAAGGCTGGCGGCAGCTGGTAGATCGGCTGGCCGCCGGTCAGCAGCAGGGCCGCCCCGCTCGCGATGCTCAGCGTGCCGAGCGTCACGATGAAGGCGGGAACCTTCGTGAGCGCGATGAGCAGCCCGTTCACGACGCCGACGCCGAGCCCGACCAGCAGGGCGACGACGATGCCGACGAGGATGCCGCCCGCGCCGCCGCTGCCCATCGCGCCCGCGCCGAGCACGCCGGTGAGCCCGATCACCGCGCCCTGCGACAGGTCGATCCCGGCCGTGATGATGACGAAGGTCTGGCCGACCGACAGCACGGCGATCACCGCGACCGATTCGAGCAGCGTCAGGATGTTGTTGTCGCTGACGAAGTCCGGTGCCGCGATCGCGAAGCCGATCACCAGCGCGACGAGCACCGCCGCCACCAGCGACGAGTTCAGGAGCGCGACCAGGCCGGCGCGGACGCCGGCGCGCATCGAGACGTCTTGGCTCATGCGGTCTCCTGTTCGGCAAGGACGGCGTCGGCGTCGCCGAGCGTGGTCCTGAGCAGCGCGTCCTCGCTCGCCTCGCCCTTCCCGTACTCCGCCACCAGCCGGCCTTCCCGGAAGGCGATGATGCGGTCGGCGGTCCCGAGCAGCTCGGGGTTGTAGTTCGAGATCAGGACGATCGCGTGTCCGGTGTCGGCGAGGTCGCCGATCAGGCGGTAGATCTCGGCCTTCGAGCCGACGTCGACGCCCTTGGTCGGATTGTTGAGCACGAGGCAGGGACGGTCGTGCAGGAACCACCGGCCGAGCACGACCTTCTGCTGGTTCCCGCCCGAGAGGGTCCGCGCCGCGAGACGGGGCGAGGGCGGCCGGACGTCCATGTGCGCGATCGCGTCGCGGACCAGCGCCTGCTCGCGCCCGAGATCGAGGAAGCCCGCGCGCCGGACGAGGCGGCTTCCCGGAGCCGCGACCAGCGGCAGCGTGAAGTTGGTGGCGATCGAGAGGTCCTGCAGCAGGGCGTCGGTCCGCCGATCCTCGGGGACGAACGCGATGCCGGCCCGGAGTGCCGCGCCCGGCCCGTGCGGCGCGAGCGATCGCCCGCCGACCGTCATCGTGCCGGCGGACAGCCGCCGCAGACCGCCTAGCAGCTCGCCGAGCGCCGCACTTCCCGATCCGACCGTGCCCGCGACGCCGAGCACCTCGCCGGCGCGGATCGCGAGATCGAGCGGCGCGATCCCCTCGCAGCGCGCCCCCGCGAGCCGCACCAGCACCTCGTCGCCGACCTCGCCCGCGCGGCGCGGATAGAACTCGGTCAGCGTGCGGCCGAGCATCGCGCCGAGCACGCGGTCGCGATCGACGTCGCCGATGTCGGCATCGAGCGTCACGTGCCCGTCCCGCAGCACGGTGATCCGGTCGGCGACCGCGAACACCTCCTCCAGATAATGCGAGACGAACACCACGGTGTAGCCGGCGTCGCGCAGCCGCCGCATCGTCGCGAGGACCGGGACCACCTCCCGCTGCGTCAGCGAAGCGGTCGGCTCGTCGAACAGGATGATCCGCGGCGAGCGGCTCAGGCATTTCAGGATCTCGACGACCTGCTGCTCGGCGACGCTGAGGTCGGCCACCGGCCTGCCGAGCTCGATCGGCGGGAAGCCGAGGTCGCGGAGCAGCGTGTCGGCCTCGCGCCTGAGGCGGCGGCCCTGCACCAGTCCGAAGCGGCTCGGCTCGTGGCCGATCGCGACGTTCGAATAGCCGGACAGATGCGGGAACAGGCTCAGTTCCTGGAAGATCAGGCCGATGCCGGAGGCCGCCGCGGTCATCGGACTGCCGAACGAGACCTCGCGACCATCGAGGACGATCGAGCCCGCGCTCGGCGCCTCGGCGCCGCCGAGGACCTTGAGCAGCGTGCTCTTGCCGGACCCGTTCTCGCCGGCGAGCGCGTGGATGGTGCCCGGACGGATCGCGACGTCGACCGCGTCGAGCGCCGTGACCGTGCCGAAGCGCACGGTGAGGCCGCGGACGCCGATCATCGGCGCCTCTCGACGTGACCCTCGCGCCGCGCGCCGGCACGTGCGGCCGCCGCGGTCGCCGGAGGCGCGCAGGATCCCCGCACCACGAGACGGGTCGGCAGCACCACGCGTTCCGGACCGGCCGCCGCATCGCCCGCGAGGCGCTTGAGGAGCAGCCGCGCGGCGACCGCGCCCTGCTCCTCCGACGAACGGTCGATCACGGTGAGCGGCGGCCGCAGCAGCGACCCGAGATCGACGTCGTCGAACCCGATCAACGAGACCGCATCGCCCACCGTGATGCCGAGCAGCGCCAGCGCCTTGAGCGCGCCGATCGTCATCGTGTTGTTGGCGCAGAACACCGCGGTCGGCGGCTCGGGCAGCGCCATCAGCCGCAGCATCGCCTGATGGCCGCCCGCTTCCTTGAAGTCCGCGATCTGCAGGAAGGCATCGGGCGGCGTCAGCCCGAACCGGGCGAGCTCTCCCACGAACCCGTCGTAGCGGGTCCGGCCCGGCGTGTTCGCGAGCGGACCGCTGATGATCGCGATCCGCGTGTGCCCGAGCTCGCAGAGATGCCGGGCGGCGGCAGCCGCGCCGCCGACGTTGTCGACGAGCACGCAGTCGAACGTCCGGTCGAACAGGTCCCGGTCGACCAGCACGATCGGAATGCCCTGCTGGCGCACCTGCAGCGGCGCCTGCTCCTGCTCGACGGCCGGTGCGAGGATGATCCCGTCGACGCGATGCACCACCTCGTCGAGCACCGCGTTCTCGATCGCGGTCTGCTCGTCGGTGTTGCAGAGGAACACCCGGTACGGGGTCGCCCGGAACACCGTCTCGACGCCCTTCGCGAGCGACGCGAAATACGGGTTGACGATGTCGGGCACGATCATCGCGACGGCGTAATGCACGCCCGAGCGCAGGCTGCGCGCCGCCACCGCCGGCCGGTAGTCGAGCGTTCCGATCGCCTCGCGGATCGCCGCTTCCGCGCGCACCTTCTCGCCGTGCAGGAAGCGCGACACGGTGGCGATGGACACGCCCGCGGCATTCGCCACGTCGATGATGGTGGCGACCATCAGCCGCACACCCTCCCTGTTGGTGGGACGCCGACTTCCCGCGTGCCGACGCTCTCGATTGATGTAAACGTTACCAGGCGGTGGGCGCGCCTGTCAAACCGGATCGGCGGCGACGCCGGACCGGCCCGTCGGGGGCCGTTGACGCCAGACGCCACCCGGCGCGAGGATGAGGCGAACGGGCCGGAGCGTCCGGAGGGGAAACGTTGCGCCACGCGAGCCTCGGCGGCCACTGGACGGCCCGCGCCACCCCCTACGCGTTCGTGGCGCCGGCGACCGCGATGTTCGCCGTCTGGGTCCTCTATCCGATCGTCGACAGCATCGTCGTCAGCTTCACCCACTGGAGCGGCCTCGGGTCTCCGCGCTTCGTGGGCTTCCGCAACTACGAGGACTTGCTCCGCAGCGACGCGTTCCGCCGCTCGATCGCCAACAACGCGATCTGGCTCGTGCTGATGATGCTGGCGCCCCCCGCGGGTCTCGCGGCGGCACTGTTCCTCAACCAGAAGATCCTCGGCATGCGTCTCGCCAAGACGCTGTTCTTCTTCCCGTTCGTGCTGTCGCAAGTGGTGATCGGGGTCGTCTTCTCGTGGTTCTATCAGCCGGACGGCGGCCTGCTCGACAGCGCGCTCGCGGCCCTCGGCGGCCACGGGCTCGCCGTGCTGTCGAGCCCCCGCCTCGTCACCTTCGGCATCATCGTCGCCGGCCTCTGGCCGCAGACCGCGTACTGCATGGTCCTCTATCTGACCGGGCTGAACAACCTGAACCCCGAACTCGTCGAGGCCGGCCGCCTCGACGGCGCCCGCGGCCTGCCCTTGCTCTGGCACATCGTGCTGCCGCAGCTCCGGGCGGCGAACTTCATCGCGCTGGTCGTCACCGTGATCGGCGCGCTCCGGAGCTTCGACCTCGTCGCGATCATGACGCAGGGCGGACCGTTCGGCTCGTCGAGCGTGCTCGCATGGATGATGTACAAGGAGGCGATCGAGAACTACCGTTACGGTTACGGCGCCGCGATCGGCGTCGTGCTGTTCCTCATCATGTCGGTGTTCATCGGCGTCTTCCTGTGGCGCATCCTCCGCGCGGACCGCGCCTGATGCAGCGGCTCCGGATGGGTCGGACCTGATGTATCCGCGTCCGATCCCGGAGAAGCGCCGCGCGCTGCGCGCCTTCTACGCGCTCGTGGTCGCGGTCGCGGTCGTGCTCTGGCTGCTGCCGCTGCTCGCGGTCCTGCTGACCTCGCTCCGGACGCTCGCCGAGATCAGCTCCGGCCAGATCTGGACCGTTCCGCACCATCTCGACTTCGACAACTACGCGGCCGTGTTCCGCGAGACCAGCATGGCGCGATTCATGCTGAACAGCCTGATCATCACGGTGCCCGCCGTGGTCGGCGCGATCACGCTGGCGACGCTCGCCGGCTTCGCGCTCGCGAAATACCGCTTCCGCGGCAACACGCTCCTGTTCGCGATCTTCATCGGCGGCAACTTCGTGCCCTACCAGATCCTGATGGTGCCGGTGCGCGACTTCTCGCTCCGGGTCGGCCTCTACGACAGCTTCGCCGCGCTCATCCTGTTCCACGTCGCGTTCCAGTCCGGCTTCGCCGTGTTCTTCACGCGGAACTTCATCGCCGAGCTGCCCGACGAGCTGCTCGAGGCCGCCCGTCTCGACGGCGTCGGCGAGTGGGCGATCTTCCGCCACATCGTCCTGCCGCTGACCCGTCCCGCGATCGCGGCGCTCGCCGTGCTGCTCTTCACCTTCGTGTGGAACGACTATTTCTGGGCGCTGGTGCTCGCGCAGAGCAACGGGATCCGTCCCGTCACCACTGCGCTGCAGGCGCTGCTCGGCCAGTTCGTCGCCGCGTGGCAGCTCGTCTCGGCGGCCGCCATCATCGCCGCCCTGCCGCCGATGATCATGTTCTTCGCCATGCAGCGGCACTTCATCGCCGGCCTCACGCTCGGCGCGACCAAGGGATGACCATGCGATCCTTCCGCCGGCTCGACGGAGAGGCCACGACGCTCGCGCTCGTGGTCCGCGACGCGGTCCCGGAGATCCTGCACTGGGGACGTCGTCTTCCCGCGGCCGAGGATCTCGCCGCCCTCGACGACGCGCGTGCCCGGCCGCTCGCCCGCGCGGCCCTCGACCACGATCCCGGCCTTCCGCTCTTCCCCGATGCCGGACGCGGCTATGCCGGACGGCCTGCCTTCTCGGTCCATCGCGACGGGCTCGATTTCGCGACCTCGCTTGTCCTCGTCTCCGACGACGCGACCGGGGACGCGCTCTCGCTCGTTCTCGCCGACGCCGCCCGCGGCGTCGAGGCGACCCTCCGCCTGTCGCTCGACGCCGCGTCCGACGTGCTCACCGCCTCCGTTGTCCTCCGCAACACCGGCCCGACGCCGCTCGACCTCCTCGAATGCGCCTCGGTCGTGCTCCCGGCGCCGCCGCCGCTCGACACGCTGATCGCGTCCGGTGGCCGCTGGTGCCGCGAGACGATCCTCGACCGCGCGCCGCTCCCGCCGCGCGCCTATCTCGCCGAGCAGCGCAGCGGGCGGACGTCGCATGCCAACGCCGCGTCGCTGACACTCGCGGCGTCCGCGACCGACGACGAGTCGGGTGCCGCGCTCGCGGTCTCGCTCGCCTGGAGCGGCAACCACCGGTTCCTCGTCGACCGCCTCCCGGACGGACGGCGCGCCATCCACGCGGGCGCGCTGTTCCTGCCCGGCGAGATCCGCCTCGCCCCCGGCGAACGCTGGGAAGCCCCCGACGCCCACGCGACCGTGACCGAGGCGGGCCTGAACGGGGTCCGCCGCAACCACCACGACTTCGTGCGGCGCCGCGTGCTTCGCCCGCTCGCCGGACCTCGCCGCGTCCACATCAACACCTGGGAAGCGATCTATTTCGACCACGACCCGGACCGGCTGCGTGCGCTCGCCGACGCCGCCGCCTCGCTCGGCGTCGAGCGCTTCGTGCTCGACGACGGCTGGTTCCTCGGCCGCGACGACGACCGTCGCGCGCTCGGCGACTGGACACCGGATCCCGCGAAATACAAGGACGGCCTCGCGCCGCTGATCGAGCACGTGCACGCGCGCGGCATGGATTTCGGCCTCTGGGTCGAGCCCGAGATGGTCAACCCGGACAGCGACCTGTTCCGCGCCCATCCCGACTGGGTGCTCTCGGTGCCCGACCAGCCCTTGCTCACCGGGCGGCACCAATACGTGCTCGATCTCGGCCGCGACGAGGTATGGCGACACCTGTTCGCCGAGATCGACGCCCTGCTTCGGAACCACGCGATCGCCTATCTGAAATGGGACATGAACCGCGACCTGACTGCCCCCGGATCGGCCGGGCGGGCCTCGGTCGACCGGCAGACCCGCGCCCTCTACCGGCTGCTCGACGCGCTGCGCGCGCGCCATCCCACGGTCGAGATCGAGAGCTGCGCCTCGGGCGGCGGCCGTGCCGACCACGGCATCCTCCGCCGCACCGACCGGGTCTGGACGTCGGACACCAACGACGCGATCGAGCGCCTCGCGATCACGCGCGGCTTCGGCCTCGTCTTCCCGCCCGAGATCATGGGCGCGCATGTCGGACCGGAGCGCGCGCATACCACGGGGCGGCACCTCGCACTCGGGTTCCAGGCCGCGGTCGCGATGTTCGGCCATCTCGGGCTCGAGCTCGACGTGACCGCGCTCGACCGCGCCGGTCGCGAAACGCTCGGCCGCTGGATCGCCCGCTACAAGGCGCACCGGGTGCTGCTGCACGACGGCTGGACGCGCATGCTGCCGTCCGACGATCCCGGCATCGACGGCCGCTCGGTGATCGCGCGCGACGGCAGCGAGGCGCTGGCGCTCGCGTCGCGCATCGAAACCTCGGCGTTCCTCGTCCCGCCGCCGCTCCGCATGCCCGGTCTCGACCGCGACGCGTTCTTCGAAGTCCATGTGGTCGAGATCGCCGGCCCCGTCACCGTGACCCGCGGCTCGACACCCTTCCTCGACGGCACGCCCGCGATCCTGAGCGGCGCCTCGCTGGCGACGGCCGGCGTGCAGCTCCCCGGCCTCTCGCCGGGCAGCGCGGTGCTGTTCCACCTTCGCAAGATCGAGGCGGCGCGATGAGATTAGGCACCTGCTACTATCCCGAGCACTGGCCGGAGACGATGTGGGCGGCGGACGCCCGCGCGATGGCATCCCTCGGCCTGGCCTTCGTCCGCATCGGCGAGTTCGCCTGGAGCCGGATCGAGCCCGCGCGCGACCGTTTCGCCTGGGATTGGCTCGATCGCGCCGTCGACACGCTGGCCGGCAGCGGCCTCGCGATCCTGATGGGAACCCCGACCGCGACCCCGCCGCGCTGGCTCCTCGCCGAGCACCCGGACATGATCGCGCTCGACGAGCGGGGCCGTCCGCGCGGCTTCGGCTCGCGCCGCCACTACTGCTTCTCGCACGACCGCTACCGCGAGGAGGCGGCGCGCATCGCGGGCCTCGTCGCCGCCCGCTACGGACGCCACGAGGCGGTCCGCGAGTGGCAGATCGACAACGAATACGGCTGCCACGCGACCGTGGTCAGCTATTCCGCCGCCGCCGCCGACGCCTTCCGCGCCTGGTGCCGTGCCCGCTACGGCGACGTCGACCGCCTGAACGCGGCCTGGGGCAACGTCTTCTGGAGCATGGAGTACGGCGATTTCGGCGAGATCGATCCGCCGAACCTCACCGTCACCGAGCCGAACCCCGCGCACGTGCTCGACTGGCGCCGCTTCTCGTCGGACCAGGTGATGCGGTTCCACAAGGCCCAGGTGGACGCCGTCCGCGCGCACGCGCCGGCGGCCCGGATCCTGCACAACACGATGGGGTTCTTCCACGACTACGACCATCGCGCCCTCGTCCGCGACCTCGACGCGATCGGCTGGGACAGCTACCCGCTCGGCTTCCTCGACACCTTCGACTTCCCCGAAGCCGAGAAGCGCCGCTGGCACCGCACCGGCCATCCCGACGTCGCCGCCTTCCACCACGACTTCCTGCGCGGTCTCGGACCGATCCCGTTCGGCGTGCTGGAGCAGCAGCCCGGCCCGGTGAACTGGGCGGCGCACAACCCGGCGCCGCTGGACGGCATGGTCCGGCTCTGGACGCTGGAGGCCTTCGCCCACGGCGCCGACTTCGTCTCCTATTTCCGCTGGCGGCAATGCCCCTTCGCGCAGGAGCAGATGCACGCCGGGCTCCACCTCCCGGACGGCACGCCCGACCGGGCCCGGGACGAGGTCGCGCGCGCCGCCCGCGAGATCGCCTCGCTGCCCGCGTCGGCGACCGCGCGGGCCCGCGTCGCCCTCGTGTTCGACGACGAGAGCCAGTGGGTGACCACCGCGACACCGCACGGCGCGGGCTTCGATGCCGGTCGTCTCGCGTTCCGCTTCTACGCGGGCCTCCGCGCGCTCGGGCTCGACATCGACGTCGTCGGTCCGGACGATCCGCTCGCCGGCTACGCGCTCGTGGTGGTGCCGTGCCTGCCGATCCTGACCGAGGCACGCGCGGCGGCCCTCCTCGCGAGCGGCGCCCGCACGCTCGCGGGTCCTCGCACCGGGTCCAAGACCGCGGCGCTCGCGATCCCTGCCACGCTCGCCCCCGGCCCGCTCGGCCCCGCGCTCGGGTTCCGGATCCCGCGCGTCTCGTCGCTCCGCGACGGGATCGCGGTCGCGGTCGCCGGCGAGGGACGTGCGGCGGGCCTCGTCGCGGGTGCGCTCACCCTCTGGCGCGAGGACGTCGAGCTCGCGAACGCCGCCGTGCTCGCACGCGCCGACGACGGCGCGCCCGCCCTCCTCGAGGGCGGCGGCGGCCACCTCTATCTCGCCGGATGGCCGGACGACGCGCTGCTCGCGAGCGTCCTCGGTTTCGCCGCCGCCGAAGCCGGGCTCGCGACGACGGCGCTTCCCGAGGGGATGCGCCTCCGCCGGCGCGGCGGCCTCGTGTTCGCCTTCCATTCGGGACCGGGCGACGCCGACCTGCCCGTCGCTCCGGACGTCGCGCTCCTCGTCGGCACCCACCGCCTGCGGCCGGGAGAGCTCGCCGTGTGGCGGCAACCAGATCGGCAAGAACCATGAGGAGAACATCCATGCGTCACGTCGCGATGGCGGCCCTGCTGTCGACGAGCCTCGCCGTCGGCCTCGCCGCCAGGGCCGAGGCCGGCAACCTGGTGATCAACACCGGCCTCAGCACGCCGACCGACAAGGCCGCCTTCCAGGGCATGGTCGACAGCTTCACCGCCGCGCATCCCGACATCCACGTCACCGTCAACGTGTTCGGCCACGAGGAGGAGAAGACGGCGATCCGGAACTGGCTCGCGACCGATCCGCCGGACCTCGTCTACTGGTATCCCGGCGTGCGCATGCTGACCTTCGTCAAGCCCGGCCTGTTCGCTCCCGTGACGGATGTCTGGCAGAAGACCGATCTCTCCGCCCACGTCGCGCCCGGCGTCGCCGAGCAGCTCACCTATGACGGCAAGCAATGGGGCATGCCGTACGGCTACTACATGTGGGGCATGTACTACCGGAAGGACGTGTTCGCGAAGAACGGGATCGCCGTTCCGAAGACCTGGCCGGAGTTCCTCGCCGCCTGCGCCAGGCTCAAGGCGGCCGGCGTCACGCCGATCGCCCTCGGCGACCAGGAGCTGTGGCCGGCCGCCGGCTGGTTCGATTATCTCGACATGCGGATCAACGGGTTCGCCGCCCACGAGGCGCTGCTGCACGGGAAGATCGCGTTCTCCTCGCCCGGCGTCCGCAAGGTCCTCGACACCTGGGCCGGGCTCGTCCGCGACAAGGATTTCACCCCCAACG
Source organism: uncultured Acetobacteraceae bacterium (assembly GCA_964249405.1). GTDB lineage: Bacteria > Pseudomonadota > Alphaproteobacteria > Acetobacterales > Acetobacteraceae > CAXTPV01. Next base: position 47,328 of record CAXUBX010000009.1, read on the forward strand.
CGACCTCCTATCGCTGGCAGGACGCCGAGCGCTTCCTGATCTCCGGCCACGCGGCGATGATGCTGATCGGCTCGTTCATCCTGCCGACGATCCCGGCCGATCTCGCATCAGAGATCGGCTTCTTCGACTTCCCGGTGATCAACCCCGCGGCGGGACCGGCCGAGGACGCGCCGATCGACATGATCTCGATGACCGGCGGCGCGAAGAACAAGACCGACGCCGCGACCTTCCTCGCCTACATGACGAACCCGGAGGCCCAGGCGAAGCTCGCGGCGGGCCTCGGCGAACTCCCCGTGCTGACCGACGCCAAGGCGGCCTCCCCGGAACTCGCGGCACAGGCGAAGCTGCTGTCGACGATCCCGCATTTCGCGCAGTTCTTCGACCGCGACACCACGCCGCAGATGGCGGACGCCGGCATGCAGCAGTTCCAGCGCCTGCTCTACGACCCGTCCCAGGTGCCCACGATCATCGCCGCGCTCGACGCCGAGCAGAAGCAGGTCGAGGAAGGGGATTGAGCCGCAAGGGCTGCAGGAAGGGATCGTGGGACGCTGCCCCAGACCCGGTCGCTGCGGGTAGATAGGCAGGCACCGACCTCCGCGGCTGCGTCCTGCGCCCGTGCGAAAGCCTGCCGTCGAGCACCGTCCGACGATCGTCGTGCGGATGCGCGAGGGCGTCTGAGGAGCATGCCGGGCTCGGCACTCGCGCGCGGCGACGGTCGAGGCTGCATCCGAGACCGGGGAGACAGCGCCGCCCGGCGCCGACCGGTGGCCCCTCACCCCTTCGGCACCTCGAGCCCGATCGCCCGGATCCGCGCCGCCTCCTCGTCCCAGCCGGCGCGCTCCTTGACGTTGAGGAACAGGTGGCACGGACGGCCGACGAGGCTCGTCAGCTGCACCCGCGCCCGCTTGCCGATCTCGCGGATCCTGGCGCCCCCCTCGCCGATCAGGATCGCCTTGTGCCCCGGACGCGCGACATACACCGTGGCATCCACCCGCACCGACCCGTCCGGCCGCTCGGTCCAGCTCTCGGTCTCGACCGTGGCGCCATACGGCACCTCCTCGTGCGTCTGCAGGAACACCTGCTCGCGCACCAGCTCGGCCGCGAGCAGCCGGTCCGGAAGGTCGGTGATCTCGTCCTCGTCGTAGAGGAACGGACCGGCCGGCATCGCGAGCGCGAGCGCGTCGAGCAGCCGGTCGACGCCGTCGCCGGTCAGCGCGCTGACATAGACCGTCTCGGCGAACGCGAGCCGTTCGTTCAGCGCCCCGGTCAGCGGCAGCAGGCGCGCCGGCGGCACGAGGTCGACCTTGTTCAGCACCAGCCAGGTCGTCCCGGCCCGGCGCTCGGCGAGCCGCGCCACGATCGCGTCGAGCCCGTCGGTGATCCCGCTCCGCGCGTCCACCAGCAGCAGCGCCAGGTCGGCGTCGTCCGCACCCGTCCAGGCGGCCGCCACCATCGCCCGGTCGAGGGCCCGCTTCGGCCGGAAGATCCCCGGCGTGTCCACCAGCACGATCTGGCTCCGCCCGCCCCCTGCGCTCTCGGCCACGTCGCGCATGACGATGCCGAGCACGCGCGCCCGCGTCGTCTGCGCCTTCGGGCTCACGATCGAGAGCTTGGCGCCCGCCATCCGGTTGAGCAGCGTCGACTTGCCGGCGTTCGGGGCGCCGAGCAGCGCCGCGAACCCGGCCCGCCGCCCCGCCGCCCCGCTCCGCTCCGTCGCGGCACTCCGTCCTCCGCTCATCCGCCGTCCTCCTGCCTTCGCCGCCGACGCGCCGTCGAGGCCGCCCGGAACTGCTCCAGCAGGTCGGCCGCGGCGATCCGCTCGGCCACCCGCTTGCTCGCCGCCTCGCCGGTTCCGGTCCTCGTCCCGCTCGCGGCCTCGACCGTGAACACCGGCGCGTGCGACGGCCCCTCGCGCGCCGTCTCCCGATAGACGGGCGGCGGCTGCCCGCGCGCCAGCAGCCACTCCTGGAGCGCGGTCTTCGCGTCCTTCGGCGGCTCGACGTCGCGCGCCACCTCGTCGGCCCAGAACCGGCGCAGCACAGCGCGCGCGGCCGCGATCCCGCCATCGAGGTAGATCGCGCCCAGCAGCGCCTCCATCGCGTCGGCGAGCACGTTCGCGAGCGCGCCGACACCGGCCCGGAACGCGTCGGGCGCCAGCGCGAGCGCGCGCTCGACGCCGAGCGTGCCCGCGATGCTCGCGAGGACGTCCCGCGAGACCAGATGGGCGTGCCGGCGGCCGAGCTCGCCCTCCTGCTCGTCCGGGAACCGCTCCAGCAGCCATTCCGCGACCAGCAGCCCGAGCACGCGGTCGCCGATGAACTCCAGCCGCTCGTTGGAACCGGCGCCGCGCGGCCGCTCCGGCCGCCGTCCGGCCGGTCGCGTGGCCAGCGCCGACCGATGCGTCAGCGCCTCCCGCAGCAGCGATGCGTCGAGGAACCGGTGGCCGAGACGCGTCTCGATCCCGGTCCCATCCTCCGCCGCATCGCCCACCCGGTCAGCGGATCGGCATCAGGAGGCGGCCCCAGCGCACCTCGAACGGCCAGTCCCAGACCGCCCACCAGGGCGCCCAGTGATCGAACGAGAAGAAGATGATCACCGCCCGGCCGACCAGGTTCTCGATCGGCACGTAGCCGAGATCCTCCGGCAGCGGTCCCTGGAACCGGCTGTCGGCGCTGTCGTCGCGGTTGTCGCCCATCGCGAAGAAATCGCCCCGCGGCACCACGTAGTCCGGGGTGTCGTTCTGCGGCCCCTCGCTGGTGAGCTTGAGGATCTGGTGGTTGACGACGCCCCGCCCGCCGCTGCCCGGCAGGTGCTCCTCGTAGCGCGCGCCCTGCATCACCGTCCCGTTCTCGTCGGTCGCGTCGTAGTCGCCGAGCGCGGTCCTGGGCACCAGCACGTCGTTGACGTAGAGCTGGCCGCCGGTCACCCGGATCCGGTCGCCCGGCAGGCCGACGATCCGCTTGATGTAGTCGATGCTGGTGTCCTTGGTTTCCCGGAACACCGCGACGTCGCCGCGATGCGGCCGGTGGTAGAGGATCCGCCCGTCGAACAGGTCCGGCGCGAACGGGACCGAGAAGCGGGAATACCCGTAGGCCCATTTCTCGGTGAACACGTAGTCGCCGACCAGCAGCGTCGGGATCATCGAGCCGGACGGGATGTTGAACGGCTCGAACAGCACCGTCCGCACCACCACCGCGATCAGCAGCGCCACCACGATGGTGCGGACATTGTCCCACAGGCCGGCGGCGCCGGTGCGCGCGGCGGTGGTTGAACGTGTCCTGCTCATGGCGGCCCGGTCCGAAGCTCGAAGCGGCGGATGAAGCCGGCCACCTCCCGGGCTGTCAAGCAGCGCCCCTACCTTCCGGAGGTCGCCCGCCGACCGCTTCGATGATCACCTGGGCATAGGCCCAGGGCGGCTCGTCGGTCATCGTGAGATGGACCCGCGCCTCACGCCCGGCCGGCACCAGCGCGCGGAGCCTCGCGAGCGCGCCGCCGGTCAGCACCATCGTCGGCTGACCCGAAGGCAAGTTCGCGACCCCGAGATCGGAATGGAACACGCCTTGCGCGAACCCGGTCCCGAGCGCCTTCGCGGCGGCCTCCTTCGCGGCCCAGCGCTTGGCGAGCGTCGCCGCCCGGAGCCGCTCGGTCCGACGGACCGCGCGCGCGCGCTCCGTCGCGGTGAACACGCGCGCGAGGAAGCGCTCGCCGTGCCGCTCCAGCACCCGCTCCAGCCGCCCGATATCGACGATGTCCGCGCCGATCCCGAGGATCACGCGCGCACCCGCTCGACCTGGGTGATGCCGGTGACCACCCGAAGCCCCGCGATCACCTGGGCGAGATGACGCACGTCGCGGACCTCGACGTCGATCAGCACCTCCATGAAGTCGAGCTGACGGTTGACGGTGCGCAGATTGGTGACCGTGCCCTCGCTCCTGCTGACCGCGTTGGTGAGCGTCGCCAGCGCGTCCGCCTCGTTCGCGACGATCACGCTGACACGGCCGAGATGCGGCGTCGCCTCGCCGCGGTTGCCGAGCGTCGCGGTATCCCAGTCGATGTCGAGGAAACGTTCCGGCGTCTGCCCGAACGCCTCCAGCGTCGGGCAGTCGGAGATGTGCACGGTGACCCCCTTGCCGGTCGAGACGATACCGACGATCCGGTCGCCGGGCAGCGGGCGGCAGCACCCGGCGTAGTGGACGTTCATCCCCGCGATCAGGCCGCGAATCGCGCTCCCGCTCTCGCCGACCGACCGGTTCGGCGGGCGCGGCGGCAGGCGCGGCATCACGCGCGGCACCCGGGCCGCCCCGGCGCGGAGCTCCGGATAGGCGGCGTGCACCACGTCGCGCGGGCCGAGATTGCCGTTGCCGACCGCCACCTGGAGATCGCCCACGGTGGCGCACTTGAAGTGCTTCAGCACGCCCTCGAGCACCCGCTCGCTGCCGTCGAGCCCGTCCTGGCGGAACGCCTTGGCGAGCGCCACGCGCCCCTGATCGACGTGGTTCTGCCGCTGCTGCAGCGCGACGTGGCGCCGGATCCGCGCCCGCGCCTTGCCGGTCGCGACGAACCGTTCCCAGGCCGGCGAAGGCGTGCCGCCGCGCGCGGTCATGATCTCGACCTGGTCGCCGTTCTGCAGCTCCTGGCGCAACGGCTTCAGATGGCCGTTGACCTTGGCGCCGACGCAGGTGTCGCCGACCTGGGAATGCACCGCGTAGGCGAAGTCGACCGGCGTCGCGCCGCGGGGAAGCTGGATCAGCTGGCCCTTCGGGGTGAAGCAGAACACCTGGTCCTGGTAGAGCTCGAGCTTGGTGTTCTCGAGGAACTCGCCGGGCGTTCCCGAATTCTCCAGGATCTCCAGCAGGTCCTGCACCCACCGGAACCGGCCGATCTCGGGGGCCGCGCTCGCCGGAGCCCCTTCCTTGTAGTGCCAGTGCGAGGCGACGCCGTTCTCGGCGACGTCGTGCATCGCCGGCGTGCGGATCTGCAGCTCGATCTTCTGGTTCCGCGGATGCCGCAGCGTGACGCCGGTGTGCAGGCCCTGGTAGCCGTTCGGCTTCGGCGTCGAGAGGTAGTCCTTGAACCGGCCGGCGATCACCGGATAGCTCGCGTGGATGGCGCCGAGCGCCGCGTAGCAGGCCTCCCGCGTCGGCACCAGCACGCGGAACGCCATGATGTCGGACAGCTGCTCGAAGGCGACGTTCCGCCGCTGCATCTTCTCCCAGATCGAGAACGCCGACTTCTCGCGCCCGGTGACCTCGGCGACGGCGATGCCCGCGTCGCCGCAGATCCGCGTGATCTCGTCCCGCACCTCGGCGATGACGTCGGCGCCGTGGCCGCGGAGATAGTTGAGCCGCGCCTGGATCGTCGCCCGCGCGTCGGGCTCCAGCACGCCGAAGGCGATGTCCTGCAGCTCGGTCTTGATCGCGTCCATGCCGATCCGCTCGGCGAGCGGCGCGTAGATGTCGAGCGTCTCGCGCGCGATCCTGACCCGGCGCTCCTCCTCGCGCACATGGTGCAGGGTCCGCATGTTGTGCAGCCGGTCGGCGAGCTTGACGATCAGCACTCGGATGTCGCGGCTCATCGCCAGCACGAGCTTGCGGAAGTTCTCCGCCTGCTTGGTGCGGTCGGACTGGAGTTCGAGCCGGGTCAGCTTGGTCACGCCGTCGACCAGGCCCGCGACCGTCGCGCCGAACTCGCGCGAGAGCCCGTCGAACGAGACGCCGGTATCCTCGAGCGTGTCGTGCAGCAGGCCGGTCGCGATCGACGGGGTGTCGAGCCGAAGCCCGGCGAGGATGCCCGCCACCGCGAGCGGGTGGGTGATGTAGGGGTCGCCGTTGTCGCGGGATTGTCCCGTGTGCGCGATCGCCGCGGTCTCGAAGGCCCGCGAGATCAGCGCGGTGTCGGCACGCGGCTCATAGGCGGCGATGCGCCGGATCAGCCCGGCCGGCGGCCGGTCCGCTGCCGGCGCGGTCCCGTCCGAAACATCGAGCGCGCCCCTGATCAAGACCGGCCCCGACGATCCCCGCAGGGGCGGGTCGCCGCTGCGGGAAGGATCTCGAGCGCCGGGCGCAACTCAGCGCCGGCGACCGCCCAGCTCGGCCTCGATCGCCGCCTCGAGATCCTCGGGCGACAGTTCGGCGAGCTGGTTCGCCGCCTCCTCCTCGGCCGACACGTCCTGCAGGCCGAAGATGTTCTGGTCGGTCGGGATGAGGTCGAGAACCTCCTCGTCGGCCGGCTCCGGCTCGGGCGAGCGCAGGAGATTGCGGATCAGGTCCTGCTCCAGCGCGTCGAAGCGGACCTTCTCCTCGGCGATCTCACGGAGTGCCACGACCGGGTTCTTGTCCTCGTCGCGATCGACATGGAGCTCCTCGC
>CAXUBX010000010.1:0-9827 GCA_964249405.1 uncultured Acetobacteraceae bacterium
GTCGGCTGGTCCTTCGGCTCCTCGGGAGCGGGGGGCGCCTCGTTCCGGACCTTGGCGGGCGCCGGGGCGGGCTTGGTCGCCGGATGCTCGGCCTTGTGCGGCATCGAGGGCGGCCCGGCGGCGAAGTCCATCTCGACGGTCGGCTCTTCCGTGGCCGGCGGCGGCACCGGGGTCGGCAGCGCGATCAGGAAGGCGAGCAGCACCGCGAGGTGGAGGGCGGCCGAGGCGATCGCGGCGCGCCGCAGGCGGGCGCGGTCGCCGACCACCCTGCCCCAGCCCGTGTCGACGGTCAGGCTCACCTGGCGGCCCTATTTCGCGGGCGCGCCCGTCGGGGCCTGGGCGAGCAGCGCCACCTTGGTGAAGCCGCCCGAAGTGATCTGCCCCATGACCTGCATGACGCGGCCGTAGTCGATGTGCTCGTCGCCGCGGACGAAGATGCGCCGGGTCGGGTCGTTCTGCGAGGCGGCCTGGAGCTTGGCGTCGAGCTGGTCGAGGGTCACCTGGTCGTCGCCGAGGTAGATCGAGCCGTCCCCCTTGATCGAGACCGAGAGCGGCTTGGCGTCGGAGTTCACCGGCGAGGCGTCGGTCTTCGGCAGGTCGACGTTGACGCCGGTGGTCATCAGGGGAGCGGTGACCATGAACACGATCAGCAGCACCAGCATGACGTCGACGAGCGGCGTCACGTTGATCTCGGCCATCGGGCGGTAGCGGCTGCGCCGGCCGCCGCCCGGGCCGTTCATCAGGCCGCCGGCCATCTCAGGCGCGCTCCTCGGACTGGCGGGACAGGATGGCGCCGAACTCGGTGCCGAAGCCTTCAAGGCGTCCTGCGAACCGGCCGAGATCGGTGGTGATCTTGTTGTAGCAGATCACCGCCGGGATCGCGGCGACGAGGCCGATCGCGGTGGCGAACAGGGCTTCGGCGATGCCGGGCGCCACCACCGCGAGGTTGGTGTTGTGCATGGCGGCGATCGCGGAGAACGAGGTCATGATGCCCCAGACGGTGCCGAACAGGCCGACGAACGGCGCGGTCGAGCCGACGGTGGCGAGGAAGATCATCCAGCGCTCCATCCGCTCCATCTCGCGGGTCACGGTGATGCCCATGGCGCGCTCGACGCGGTCGCGGACCGAGCCGCGCGAGAGATCGGCGCCGGCGACGCGGGCGGAGCGGCGCCACTCGCCCATCGCGGCACCGAACACGGCGGCCATCGGGTGGCCGGGTTTCGCGCCCTCCTGCTCGTAGAGGTCGTCGAGCGAGCCGCCGGACCAGAACCGGTCTTCGAAGCCGTCCGCCTGACGGTTGGCGCGCCGGATCGAGGCGAACTTCTCGAAGGCGATCGCCCAGACCCAGACCGAGGCGGCGACGAGAAGCAGCATCACAAGCTTCACGACGATCGAGGCCTGGATGAACAGGCCCCAGAGCGAGAGGTCGCCTCCGGTCGCGGCGCTCCCCATGTTTGCCGCGTTCACAGCCTGGTCCACTCAATCCTCCAACGGTTCCTGCAACCCCGCGAGCACCTCCCGCCAGCGTGGCGGTATCCGCGCCGGCCGGCCGCTCCGGTGTCCGGATCCGGCCCGGACCGAGACGAGCAACACGAGAGCCCGGGCAGCCGAGACGCCACCGACGGTGAAGTCGTGGCGCACCGGGCAGGTCGAGGCGCCGAGGCGCCCGGCCGTGGTGCGCAGCACGACTCGATCGTCGAGACGCAATGGACGCCAATAGTCGATCTCGACGCGGCGGACCAGGAAGTGCAGGCCGTGCTCGGCGATCAGCTCCGAAACCGGGGCGCCCCGCGCGCGCAGCGCGTCGGTCCGGGCGCGCTCGGCGAACACGAGGTGGTTCGCGTGGAACATGACGCCGGTCGCGTCGGTGTCCGCGTGATAGACGAAGAATTCCTGCTCATGGGCCGCCACGGAAGCGGTGTGGACCGCAGCGCGCGGCCGAGCGCAAGCGAACCTTCGTGACAGCTTGGACAGGCGGTCAGTTGGACGGGCGGTCAGGGCTCGCCGGCGAGAAGGTCGCCCTGGCCGGGGAGTATCGGCGGCGCCGCGAGGCCGAGATGTCGCCAGCCGGGGGCGCCGAGCACGCGGCCGCGGGTAGTGCGGAGCACCAGGCCTTCCTGGATCAGATAGGGTTCGACGACGTCCTCCAGGGTGTCGCGCGCCTCGGCGAGCGCCGCGGCCAGCGTCTCGACGCCGACCGGGCCGCCGCCGTGGTGATCGGCGATGCGTCGCAGGTAGCGGCGATCCATCGCGTCGAGGCCGAGCGCGTCGACCTCGAGGCGGGTCAGCGCGTGGTCGGCGGCGGTGCGGCTCACCGGGCCGTCGATGGCGGCGTGCAGCGCGAAATCACGGACGCGGCGGAGCAGGCGGCCGGCGATCCGGGGGGTGCCGCGGGCGCGGCGGCCGATCTCGTCGGCGGCGTCGGGGTCGAGGGCGAAGCCGAGCCGCGCCGCGCCGCGCGAGACGATCAGGCGGAGCTCGTCGGCGCTGTAGAAGACGAGGCGGAGCGGGATGCCGAAGCGGTCGCGGAGCGGGGTCGCGAGCAGGCCGGCCCGCGTGGTGGCGGCGACCAGGGTGAAGGGCGCGAGGTCGATCCGCACCGAGCGCGCCGACGGCCCCTCGCCGATGATGAGGTCGAGCTGGAAGTCCTCCATCGCGGGATAGAGGATCTCCTCGATCGCCGGCTGCAGCCGGTGGATCTCGTCGATGAACAGCACGTCGCGGGGCTGCAGGTTGGTCAGGATCGCCGCGAGGTCGCCGGCGCGCTGGATCACCGGACCGGAGGTCGCGCGGAAGCCGACGCCGAGCTCGGCGGCGACGATCTGCGCGAGCGTGGTCTTGCCGAGACCGGGTGGCCCGTGCAGCAGCACGTGATCGAGCGCCTCGCCGCGATGCCGGGCGGCGTCGACGAACACCGCGAGGTTCTCGCGCGCCGCCCGCTGGCCGGTGAAATCGGCGAGACGGCGTGGACGGAGACCGGCCTCGGCGGCATCCTCGGGGCGGCGGACGCCCGAGACCTGCCGCCCGTCGTCGTCCGCCTCGCCCTGCCGCCGACCCGAGCCGCTCATCGCCCGATCATCCCCGATCGGGAGGCGGGCGGAAAGCGGCGGCGGACCGCGGTCACATCGGCGGGGTCACGCCCTTGCCGACGGCGACGAACTTGGCGGTCGGCGTGGCGCCCGCGCCATTGGCCACCACGAACACCTTGCCGCCGGGTGCCGCGATCGTCGCGGTCGCGGGCACGAAGCGGACCACCACGGCGGTCGGCGGCACGATGATCGAGGAGCTCTTGCCGCCCCCGTAGTCGACGGTGATGGTGCGCCCGGCCGAGCTCTTGTGGCCGGCCGAGACGGTGCCGTTGGTCATCTCGGTCGAGACCCTCGAGGCCCCGGTCGGCGCGGTCGCGGTGATCGACCCGTTGGTCATCGTGCTCGCGGTGGTGGATCCGGCGGCCTGGCGGCGGGTGCTGTCGGACAGCTGGTCCCACGGATACTGGCCTTCGCCGGTGCCACGCATGGAATTTGGGAAGATCACCACCTCGAGCGCCACCATGAAGTCGCCCGAGCCCTTGGTCGCGGTCCCGATGAAGTCGCTCTTCCGGATGGCGCCGAGGCTCGACGGGACGACGGAGGCGTATTTCGTCGACGGATCGGTGCCGACGGTGATGGTGCCGCCGTCGCGCTCCTGAATTACGAGCGTGCCTGCGGACGCCTTCTCGATCGTCCCGCGGATGCGTTCGGGAGCGGCGAGCGCGGCGGTGGCGGCCAGGAGCGCGGGGGCGCCGACCAGGGTGGCGATCAGGCGGCGGTTCATGCGGCGATTCTCCATCGGCCCGATGGAAACGCCCGGCGATCTTGAAGTTGCAGGCGGCGGGCGATCTTCCGCCGCGCGCCGGCGCCGGCGGACCTGCCGGTCGTGCTCAGGCGGATCTGGCGAGCGGGGTCGAGCGACGCGCGACCTCGGCCTCGACGGCGTGCAGGGTCTGCTCGAGATGCGCGGCGGTCCTGGCCTCGACGCCGGCGGCGTCACCGCGCCGGTAGGCGTCGAGCAGCGCCGCATGATCGGCGTTGTTCAGCGCCATCAGTTCGGGCGTCACGCGCATCGACAGGGCGACGTAGACGCCGGCGGCATCGGCGAGGCTCGCGACGGTCTGCGCCAGCCGTCCGTCCGGGGCCGGTGCGGCCAGCGCCTTGTGGAACGACACGTTGAGCGTGGACCAGCGTTCGGGATCCTGCTCGGCGCAGAGCCGCCGGTGGATCGCCTCGGCCTCGTCGAGATGCGACGCGGTCGCGGCGGCGAGGGCGTTGCGGGCCAGCATCGGTTCGAGCGCGATCCGCATCCCGTAGAGCTCGCGCAGGTCGGCGAGCGTGAGGCCGCGGACCTCGGCGCCGCGGTGCGCGTCGAGGCCGATCAGGCCCTCCGCGACGAGGTCGCGGAAGGCTTCGCGGACCGGGGTCGTGCTGACACCGAGGCGGGAGGCGACCTCCTCCTGACGGAGACGCGCGCCGCCGGGATGGCGGCCGCTCAGGATCTCCGCCCGGAGCGTGCCGACCACGTAGTCGCGGGTGGTCTGCGGGCGGCCCGGCGGGCCACCCTGGGCGCGGGTCCGGGGGCGGTCCGGGAGGCGATGGCGTTCCATTCGGCGTTCATCCTCCAGCGGCCGCCCCGGCTGATAGCGCGTCGGGACGGTTCGATCCAAGCGAGCCCGTCTTTCGTGCATTGTGCACAATGTGCGCCCACCCCGTGCCGGATCCAGGGCCGCCGCGGGCCCGCGGCGCCGCGGAGCGGTTCCCCAGACCGCTGGCACGAGGCTTGCGGACGATCGTTCGAGGGGCGAGCCGCCGTGCGGCCGGCCGGAGCGTGATCGCCGCCGTCGTCGGGCCGCCGGCGTCGGCACGCACGGCGGAACGCCGACGTTTCATTTCAGCAGGAGCGCATCATGACGGGATCGCGAGCAGACGGCGTCGCACGGCGCGACGCGTTGAAGCTGGCCGGCGCCGCGGCGGTCTCGACGCTGGCGGCTCCGCGACTGGCCCGGGCGGCGGTGCGGACGGTCGCCTTCGTCGAGGCGGTGCACAATCTCGGCTACATCGACCTCTATGTCGGCCAGCACGCCGGATATTTCGAGAAGAACGGGATCCATCTCGACCTGTCGGCGGCCGGCGGCGACACCCAGGCCTTCGCCGCCGTGCTCGGCCGCTCCGCGATGTTCGGCATCGGGGATCCCACCATGGTGCCGATCTCCGTCGAGAAGGGCGGCCCCGGGAAGGTGGTCGGCAGCGTGGTGCAGCGGGCGCAGTATTTCGGCGTGTCGAAGACCGTCAAGCCGATCACCGATCCGAAGCAGTTCAAGGGACTTCGCGTCGTCACCTCGCCCGATCCCAACACCAACTACAGCGTCACCAAGCGACTGCTGACCGAGGCGGGCCTGGTGATCGGCCGGGACGTGCGGATCCTGCAGGTGACGCCCGGGACGGAGATCGCGGCGATGCTGGCCGGGCAGGCGGACGTCGCGATCGCCTACCAGCCCGGGGTGGCGGAAGCCCAAGCGCAGGGAGCGCGCATCGTGTTCGATTTCGCCAACCCGATCGGACCGTTCTGCAACACCGGCATCATGGTCCTGAACGGCACGATCACCGCGCATCCCGGGATCATCCAGGGACTCTGCAACGGCTTCCAGCAGGCGATGCACCGGACCTACGGCGATCCGGCCTACGCCAAGCAGATCGCGCGCGCGGAATTCCCGCAGCTTCCGCCCGCGGTGATCGACAGCGCCATCGACACCGAGCTGAAGTACCGCATCCCGTCGCAGTCGGTGGTGGTCGACCGGACGCAGTGGGCGAACCTCATGAAGATGCAGGTCTATCTCGGCAACATCAAGGGAACCACCACGTTCGACCAGATCGTCGACAACAGCTTCGCCGACAAGGCGGCCGCCTCCTGAACGCGGTCGCTCCGGGCGAGCGCGGCGTGACGGCGCCGCTGCAGGCGTTCGATCTCGGCAAGAGCTTCGTGGCCGACGACGGCGATGAACTCGAGATCATCCGCTCGCTGTCGTTCACGCTCGCGCGCGGCGAGATCGTGAGCCTGGTCGGACCCTCGGGCTGCGGCAAGACGACGCTGCTGAACCTGCTCTGCTGCCTGCTGCAGCCGAGCCGCGGCGCGGTGTTCTGGAACGGGCGCGAGACGGACAGCGTTCCGCCAGGTCTCGGCTACATGCTGCAGAAGGACATGCTCCTTCCGTGGCGGACGGCGAGCGGCAACGTGACGCTGGGCCTGGAGGTGCGGGGGATCGCACGGCAGGAGCGCGAGGCGCGGGCGAGCGCGCTGCTCGGGCAGCTCGGACTGTCCGGCTTCGCCGGCCACTACCCGTCGACCCTGTCGGGCGGCATGCGCCAGCGCGTCGCCCTGGCGCGCACGCTGGCGCCCGAGCCCGACGTGCTGCTGTTCGACGAGCCGTTCTCCGCGCTCGACTTCCAGACCAAGATCCTGATCGAGCGCGACACGCTCCGGCTGGTGCGCGAACTCGGGCGCTCGCTCCTGCTCATCACCCACGACGTCGAGGAGGCGGTCAGCCTGTCCGACCGCGTTCTGGTGCTGTCGCACCGTCCGTGCACGCTGGTGGCGGAACATCGGATCGAGCTCGGGGAGGATCGCAGCAATCTCATCGCCCTCCGCGAAAGCAAGGAGTTCGCGCACCATGTCCGCCAGATCTGGACCGAACTCGATATCCGTTGACGCCGGCGGGATCGCGCCGCCTCGCCCGGGTCCGCCGGACGCGGTGCTGCTGCGGCGGCGGCAACGCATCCAGATCCTGCTGTGCCAGCTGCTCTGCGTCGTGGTGCTGATCGGCGCCTGGCAATGGGGCGCGCGGGCCGGGATCGTCAACGCGTTCCTCTACGGGTCGCCGTCCGGCATCGTCGCCTCGCTCGATCGCGCGATCCGCGACGGGTCGCTCGGCGCCGACCTCGCGACCACGGCGCTCGAGACGCTCGCGGGATTCGCGCTCGGCAACCTGATCGGCACCTCGCTCGGGCTGCTGCTCTGGCACTCGCGGTTCGTCTCGCGGGTGCTGCAGCCGTTCATCCTGGCGCTCGGGTCGATCCCGATCATCGCGCTGGCCCCGATCACGATCATCTGGTTCGGAACCGGCTTCGCGTCCAAGGTCGCGATGTCGACGCTGTCGGTGGTCGTCGTCTCGATCATCATCGCCTACAAGGGCGCGCTCGGGGTCGACCCGGACCAGATCAACCTGATGCGGTCGCTCGGGGCCCGGCGCTCGCAGATCTTCCGCCTGCTGGTGGTGCCGGCGTCGATGACCGACATCTTCGCCGGCCTCAAGCTCACGGTCGGCTTCGCGCTGGTCGGCGCGATCGTCGGCGAGTTCATGTCGTCGACCCAGGGTCTGGGCCACGAGATCTTCAAGGCCGGCAGCCTCTACGCGATCTCCGCCGTGTTCGCGGAGCTGGTGGTGACGGTGCTGTTGGCGCTGGTACTCTCCGGCGTGGTGGCCCGCGTCGAGCGCCTGCTGCTGCCCTGGCGGCACGATCTCTCGTGAGCCATCCTCGAACTTCCTCGAACAGTGATGGAGGCCAGCCGATGCCGCGGACGATCCCGAAGGACGGCAATCTCAAATACGCGCTGACGAGCGGCGAGCCGTGCGTCGAGACGATCCGGCCCGGCGAGACCGTGACGATCGAGTGCGAGATCAACTGCAACGCGGGGGTGATCACCTCGACCTCGTCGGTCATCTCGCCCGACAACACGCGGTTCCCGTTCGTCAACCCGGCGACCGGACCGCTGTTCGTCGAGGGTGCGAAGGCGGGACAGGCGCTCGCGGTCACCATCCACGCGATGGACCTCGATCCGATCGGCTACACCGCGCTGTTCCCCGGCACCGGAATGTTTCCGGACTGGGTGCGGCACAAGGAATTCGGTCATCACACGCGGGCGATGCGGGTGTCCGACGGGGTGGTGCACTGGAGCGACACCAGGAGATTGCCGATCAGGCCGATGGTCGGCGTGCTGGGCGTCGCACCGGTGCATGGCGGCGTGCTCACCGTGGACAACGGCGTCCATGGCGGCAACCTCGACGTGCAGGAGATCGGGCCCGGCAGCACGATCACGTTCGCCATCCACCAGGACGGCGCCGGCCTCTACGTCGGCGATTGCCACGCGCTGCAGGGCGACGGCGAATGCGTCGGCATGGGGGCGACCGAGATCGGGGCGAGGGTGACGTTCAGCGTGGCGCTGGTCGACAGGCCCGCGCGGCTGAGCTGGCCGCGGATCGAGACCGAGACGCATGTCGCGACGCTCGGCTGCGCCCGGCCGCTCGAGGACGCGATGCGGATCTCGTTCGAGGAGATGGTCTACTGGCTCGCCGACGAGCACGGGTTCACCGAGGAGGAGGCCTATCTGCTGCTCGGCCAGATCGCCGAGGCGCGCTGCACGCAGATGGTCAATCCGAAATACACCTACATCTGCAAGGTCGCGAAGCGATTCCTCGGTTAGCGACGGGAGCTCGCACGTGAGCGGCGGGGCGCCGGGCCTGCGGGTGGAGCGCGCACTGGCGCGGATCGCGGCGCGCGACGATCTCGTGCGCGCCTGGACCCATGTCGATGCGCCCGGAGCCGTGCGCGCGGCCGGGGTGATGCGGGACGATGCGCCGCTCGCCGGGCTTCTGCTCGGCGTCAAGGACATCGTGGACGTCGCCGGCCTGCCGTGCGGTTGCGGGAGCCCGATCTATCGGCAGCACGTTCCCCCGGTCGACGCGGCGCTGGTGGCGTTGCTGCGGCATCTCGGGGCGATCGTGCTCGGCAAGACGGCGACCACGGAGCTCGCGTTCCTGGCTCCGGCGGCGACGCGGAACCCGCTCGCCCCGTCGCGGTCGCCCGGCGGCTCGTCGAGCGGCTCGGCGGCCGCGGTCGCCGACGGACACGTCGATGCGGCGCTCGCGACGCAGACGTCGGGCTCGATCGCGCGGCCGGCCGCCTTCTGCGGGGTCGTCGGCTTCAAGCCGACGCGCGGTCGCTTCAGCCTCGCCGGCGTCAGGACGATCTCGCCCTCGCTCGACACGATCGGCTGGATCGCGCGCGACGTGGCGACCGCCTCGCGCCTGCACGCGGCCCTGACGGAGGACCGCACGATCGCGCCGGCCGGGCGGCTCGGGTTCTGCCGGACCGCCGCCTGGCCGGCCGCGTCGCCGGACATGCAGGAGGCCGTGCAGTCGGCGGCGCGCGCGCTCGGCGCCGCCGAGGTCCCGCCGCCCCGCGTCGACCTCGACGCGGCGCATGCGACCGTGATGCGGTTCGAGATGCGTCGCGAGCTCGCCGCCGAACGCCTCGGCCATCGCGACGCGCTGTCGCCGGTGCTGCGCGACTTCCTGGAGGGCGAGATCGTCGGCGAGCCCGCGTACCGGGACGCGCGGGAGATCGCGCGGGGGTTCGACGTCGACGGGTTCTTCGGGGCGCACGAGATCCTGCTCACGCCGTCCGCCGCGGGGGAGGCGGTGCCGTTCGGCTCGACCGGCGACCCGGCGTTCAGTCGTGCCGTCACCCTGCTCGGGCTGCCGAGCGTGACGCTGCCGTTCGCGCGGGGGACGCACGGGCTGCCGCTCGGCCTCCAGCTGATCGGGCGGCCCCACACCGACGCCGCCGTGCTCGCGACGGCGGCGGAGCTCGAACGCGGGTTCGGCTTCGGGTTGGCCATCCACGACGGGCAGGAGGGGCGGCAGAACATGCCGGTGGTCGCGACCGAGTAGCAGAACGAGGCGTCGGCGGTGCCGTCGCGCGCCAGCACGCGGGCCCAGCGCGGGTCCGCGATGACGC
>CAXUBX010000010.1:9927-52192 GCA_964249405.1 uncultured Acetobacteraceae bacterium
TCGGCGGTGCCGTCGCGCGCCAGCACGCGGGCCCAGCGCGGGTCCGCGATGACGCCGCCACCTGCGGCGACGTGCTCGCGATCCATCCCGTAGCGCGACGTCCTCCCGTGTCGGCACAGAATGGCAAGCGGCGCAATGAACGCCACGAGGATGGCTTGACCGGGATGGCTCGCCTGCCGATCGTGTCGTCCGGCGTGGGACGCGAACGTCGCGTCGCCGACGAGCGTGGATCGACGGGCATGACGTCTGCGCGGTGGCCTGGCTGGTGAGCGTGGGGGCGCTGGCCGGCAAGCGCGTGGTGCTCACGGCCGCCGGATCGATCTCGCGCACGCTGGCCGAGGCGATGCTGGCGGAGGGCGCGATCGTCACTCTCGCCCATGCGTCGCGCGAGCAGGCGGACGCGGTCGCGACATCGATCGGGTCGGGCCCGCGCGGGCGGGTCCTCGACATGAGCTCCGCCGGGAGCCTCGCGGCGTTCGTCGACCAGGCGGCGCGCGACGGCGGGATCGATGTCCTGGTCAACCACCAGTCGCTCCTCGACGTCGGCCCGTTCGTCGAGACGACGCGATCGGACTACGACAGGCTGTTCGATGCCAACGTGAAGGACGTGTTCTTCACCCTGCAGCAGGTGGCCCGGCTGATGATCGCGCAGGGACGCGGCGGCAGCATCGTGAACCGGCTCGGCCAGCTCGGCTCGACGACGCGCGACAGGCCGGGCGCGGTCACCGCGGTGTTCAATGCGACGCAGGCGGCCCTGGTCAGCCTCACCCGCTCGGCGGCGCTCGCGCTGGCGTCGCACGGGATCCGGGTCAATGCGGTGGCGCCGGGACCGCTCGCGCTGCCGATGTGGGACGACCTCGGGGCTTCGCTCGACCGGGCGTCAGGGCGGTCGCCCGGACAGACCCGGAGCTCGCTCGCCGGGGCGGTGCCGCTCGGGCGACGGTTCGGAACCGCGGCCGACCTCGTCGGTGCGACGGTGTTCCTGGCCTCCGACGCGTCGGCCTTCGTGACCGGCCAGGTCGTCGACGTCGACGGCGGCCTCGGCCTCACCTCGTGACGTGCGGCCTCCTCCCGGCGGGGAGCCGGCGCGTGTTCAAGGCTCCGCGGCGACAAGCATCTCCCTCGCCTTCGGTGCGACCGCGGACCCGTTCGCGCCCGGCGTCGGCCTCGTGTCCGACACCGCCCCGGCCCTGATCGCCGCCTGCAGGGTTCGCCACAGGGTGTTGGCCGCGTCCTCCCACGCGGCCGGGTCGTCCTGATGGCGATCGATCAGCGCGTGAAAACGCTTGTGGGCAAGCCCGAACTCGGTGTCGTGCAGGTGATGGTCGTCGAAGAAGCGTCCGATGGCGCAGGCGTGCGGGTCGCGCACGTCCTCGGCCCAGCGGACGCGCAGCGGCTGATTGGCCGTGGTGCGGCAGGCCTCGACGATGCCGAGATGGGCGGCGTAGGCGGCGAGCAGCGTGCGCGGTTCGCGCACGGCCGGGCGAGGCTTGTGGGCCCGAAGCCACTCCAGCAGGGCCGCCTCCGGCATCGGCCGGGCGATCGCGTAGCCCTGGGCGGCGCCGATCCCCGCCACCCCGAGCGCGTCCAGGATGTCGGCGGTCTCCACGCCCTCGATCACCAGCTCGGCGCGGAGGCCCCGCGCGAGGGATTGCATCGCCACCACGAACTGGAGGTTCTCCGGGTGCCGTCCCAGGTCGCGGACGAAGCCCTGATCGAGCTTGAGGGAATGCACCGGCAGTTCGCGCATCCGGACCAGCGACGAGTAGCCGGTGCCGACGTCGTCGAGCGCGAGGCGGAACCCGGCCTCGCCCAGGCGGGCGAGCTGCGCGCGCGCCGCGTCGAGGTTCAGGAACTCGTCGTCTTCCAGCAGCTCCAGCGTGATCCGTCTCGGGTCCGTGCCCGCGAGCGAGGCGACCGCCAGCAGACGGTCCTGGAAGCCGTTCCGCACCATGACGCTCGGCGCGACGTTGAACGAGATGCCGAGGGCCGGATGCGTGCCGGCGCAGGCCCGGAGCGCCGCGAGACCCTTCGGAAGCGAGTCGAACAGCAGGTCTTCGAGGTCGGTCGGGCCGAGCGCGGGCAGGAACGCGGCGGGCGGGATGATGCGCGCGCCATCGGTCAGCCGCCCCAGGACCTCGATGCCGGTCACGGCGCCCGACCGAAGGTCGACGATCGGCTGGTAGTGGTTCACGATCTGGCCGTTCGCCACCAGAGCGGCATAGTTCACACCGTCCACGCGAATTCCTTCCGACCCGGACGAGCCGCAGGCTGCACCGCCGGAGTGAAGCGTTTGCTAACGGCGCCCCGCCCGGATGCTGCGCGCGACGGGAACGAGCCGCCGGGGCCGGCCGCGAGCGGGGTCAGTCGCGGGACGGGGATTGTCCGGCGAGGAGCGGCACGTGGGCGGCGAGCCTGCGGGAGACGAACTCGGTGAACAGCTGCACGCGCTTCGTCCTGCGCGTCTCGCCCTGCGTGAGGAGCCAGAGCGTTCCGTGCATGCGCAGCGCGGTGCCCGGGACCCTCGCCAGCAACGGGTCGGCATCGCCCACGAAGCAGGGCAGCATGGTGATCCCGAGCCCCTGCCGTACCGCGACGATCTGCGCCCCGGCGTCGGTGGTCCTGAACGGAACCTCCGCGATGGAGGGAACCACGCCCCGGCGCGCCCAGTCCGGGATGCCATGGTTGTTCTTGACGATCCACCGGATGCGGTCGGGCGCTCCCGCGCGCCACGCGGCGAGGAGGTCGCGAGACATGTAGACGCCGCCGAACAGCTCCGGTCCCTTCAGGCCGTGCAGATTGAGCGGCAGGGTGCTGCGGTCGTAGACGACGCGGATCGCGACGTCGGCCTGCCGGTTGGTGAGGTTGACCGGCTCGTCGTACGACAGGATCTCGATCTCGACCTCGGGATGCAGGCGCGCGAACTCGGCGAAGTCCGGCATCAGCAGGTGGGTCGCGAGGGTGGGTGCCAGCGTCACCCGCAGCAGCCCGAGCACGCCCTGGTCGCGACCGAACACCCGCGTCGCCAGCCGGTTCGACGACGCCTCCATCTGTTCGGCAAACTCGAGGACCTCCTCCCCCGCATCCGTCAGGCGATAGCCGGACGGCAGCTTGTCGAACAGGCGCGATCCGAGGCGCTCCTCCAGTTGCGCGATCCGTCGCAGCACGGTGGAGTGGTTCACGTCGAGGTGCTCGGCGGCGGCCCGGACCGAGCCCCCGCGGGCGACGGCGAGGAAATAGCGGACGTTGTCCCAGTCCATCGTCCGGTGCCGCGCTGCCTCGCGACCGTGCGCTTTCGGGGATCGCTGTCCGGTGCTGGCGTTCGGCACCGCCGGAAAGGGCCTTTCCGGACCGGAGCCTACAGGGTCCGGCCGGTCGCGCCCGACAGGACGCAGCCGTCGACACGCCATTGGCCGCCCGGCTCGCGCTCCATCAGGTAGAGGGCCCGCGAGGTCGAGCCATCGGCGGCGACCAGGTCGAGTTCCTGCGCGGCCTTGGTGCCCTGGAACTGGAACATTCCGAAATGCTGCTCGCGGGCCTGCAGCAGGGGCGCATAGCCGGTGCTCACCATCTGCATGAACTCGTCGGGACGCACGAATTGCGCCTGGATGTGCGGTGAGGCGAGGCGGAAGGCGGCGGCGCCGTCGCCCCGGCGGAGGTCGGCGATCTGCTCGGAGATCACCCGGTCGACGGCGACGGCCGGATCGGGTTGCGGAGCCGCCGCCGCCGGTCGCGCGGCGGCGAGGAGGCAGAGCACGAGGGGGCCGAGCAGGAGGAAAGCCGGGGCGGCACGCCGGCATCGGGACTTTCGCCCGGCGGCGGTGATGGCGGGCGGGCGGGTCACGGCGACGGACGCTTCCTCGGTCGGACCGGTCGAGGATGTCACCGGACGCCGCAGGGCGCCAGGATTTCGCGGAAGGGGGCGCGCCGTGCCGTCGGTCGCACGCCGGTGCGCGATCGGCCGATAACCGAGCGATCCGATTTCGTTCGATCGGCCGATGCTCTAGCGTCGGGTGACGAGGCGCGATCCACGCGCCCTTGACGAGGAAACGCCGATGACGCTCGCCAACCCGGCCCCGCTCGGGCTCGCCGGATTTGCCCTGACGACGTGGATGCTGAGCATGGTCAATGCCGGGTGGTATGGCGCGCCGGCGACGGCACTGGTGCTCGCGCTGGCCTTCGCGTTCGGCGGCGCCGCGCAGTTCGCCGCCGGGCTCGCGGAACTGCCGCGCGGCAACACGTTCGGCTTCGTCGCCTTCTGCAGCTACGGCGCGTTCTGGTGGTCGTTCGCGCTGTTCGTCGAGTTCTTCGCAGCCGGTGTGCCGGCGCCGTTCGTCGGCTGGTACCTGTTCATGTGGGGCGTCTTCACCTTC
This sequence comes from uncultured Acetobacteraceae bacterium, assembly GCA_964249405.1. Lineage (GTDB taxonomy): Bacteria > Pseudomonadota > Alphaproteobacteria > Acetobacterales > Acetobacteraceae > CAXTPV01. The sequence continues at coordinate 14,301 of CAXUBX010000010.1, forward strand.
TACATGTGGCTCGCCTCGCTGACGCTGAACCGCGGCGTCCAGCTGATCTTCCTGGCGCTGTGGATCACCTTCGGGCTGCTGGCCCTCGGCGCATGGACGAGGGTCGGGGCGTTCACGGTCGCCGGCGGCTATGCCGGACTGGTCACCGCGGCGCTGGCCTTCTACGTCTCGGCCGCCGAGGTGATCAACGACACGAGGGGCCGGATCGTGCTGCCGCTCGGTCCCTACCGGCCGCTGAACTGAGCAATCACCGGCGCCGCGGATCCTCCCGCGACGATCAGTAGGGCGGCTTCGCCCGTTCGCGTTGCGAGCGGGCGGCCTCCGTCCACCAGGCGAGGTCGTCGGCGAAGCGGGGGAAGGCGCGGGCGAGCGCCGCGCCGCCCTCGCCGGCCGGCTGACCGGTGTCATCCAGGGCGTGACCGATCGAGCCGACGGCGAGCGTGCTCGAAACGACCACCATGCCCATTTCCGAGAGGATGCCGTGCCAGGCGAGCCCGGCCCGGACACCGGCCGCGCGGCCGGCGGAATAGCTGGCGATCGCGGCCGGCCGCCAATACCACTCCTCCAGGAAGTGGTCGGTCAGGTTCTTGAGGCCCGGCTGGACGCTCCAGTTGTATTCGCCGGCAACGAACACGAAGGCATCGGCCGCGCGGATCTTCCCGGCCAGCGCCTCGAGCGCCGCCGGCGCCGTGCCTTCGGGGTATTCCTTGTGCATCCGATCCAGCATCGGCAGGCCGAGCGCCCTGGCGTCGATCAGCTCGGCGCCGGCCCCCCGCTCGCCGAAGGCGCGAACGAGGTAGTCGGCGAGGCGGATGCCCTGCCGGTCGGATCGATAGGAGCCGTAGAAGACCAGAATCCTGTCGCTCATGGCAGCCATCCTTCAAGGGTCCGCTCGTGATCATGCGCGATCACGCCATAGCGTTCGCCGGGAAGCCCGTCATCCGTGCGGTCCCGTCATCCGAGCCGAAGCGGACGGCGCCGACGGCGCGCGGTCTGGTCAACCCGTCCGCCGCGGCCTATGCGTGCGTCGCTGACGCGGGGCGCCGTCGCGACGGTGGCTCCGGTTTCCTCCGAACAGGTGACGTGATGGTCCTCCCGACTCGGACCCCGCCCGACCCCGCCGTCCTGGTTCGCAACATCGACCCTGGCTGGGCCGAACGGTTGGAGTCGGAGGCGGCACGTTACGAACGTATCGAGCGGGGTTCCGGGTGGCGGCGCGCCGGCGCCTGTCTGCTGGCCGCTGCGGCCGTGGTGGTGCTCGGCCTTGCGGGCTTCCGTTACGAGACCGACACCCGCCTCGGACCGGCCCACCCCAGGACGCCGGGTTGGGTCACCGTCACGCTGGATCGCTGACGAGCCGCGTTGCGGCCGGGTCGACGAACCGTTGGCGGAGGCCGACGAGCTGCACGCCGCATGCGACGCCCGTCCTGGATAGAGGCGCCGCTGAGACTACAACCGCTCGCTACCTGCTGGATCCGAGACCGTCGAGGAAGGCGAGCACCTTCTGCGTGGTGTCGTCATAGGGTGAGCGGCCGATGGCTGGATCGATCCGGTGGCTGTTGAAGAACCCGTGGCCCAGGCCCGCATAGCCCAGCACCTTGCAACTGCCGCCGCCGGCCTCGATCTTCCTGCAGATGTCGCGGCTCTCCTGGATCGGGATCGTTTGGTCCGCCTCACCATGCAGGATGAGGGTTGGCGGCATGTCTTTGAGCGATAACTGCAGGGACGAGCCGCTGGCAGCCTGGGCGGGCGTCAGCTTGAAGATGGAGGCCACCGGCATCAGGGTCGGTTCCGGATTGTAGGCCACCACCGCCGCCGGCTTTTCGCCCGCGGGCGCGCGGTCAGCGGCGACCAGGACCATCCCACCGCCCGCCGAGCCTCCGATCAGCGCGACCCGCCTGGGATCGACGTCTAGGTTGGCGGCGTGGCCGCGGAGCCAGAGATAGGCGGCCTCCGCATCCGACATCGAGGCCAGGGGCGAGGTCTTGTCCCGGCAGGCGACGCTGTAGTCGGCAAGTGCGGTCACGTAGCCGTGCTGCGCGAAGATCTTCGCTCGGCCAAGGAACGACTTCACACTGCCGCGCTGGAATCCGCCCCCGAAAAAGAAGATAGCCGCAGGGTGAAGCCCGCTCTCGTCGGGCTTGAGTGATAAGTGACCGTTCGTTCCAGCAACGCCCTCGCGACGCTTCTTCTGACAAAGTTGGAATGCTATTTTCAGACGGTCGACAAGTTAAGATAATCATTCACATACAAGTCTGCGGGCCGCGGATCCTCCTGACGATTCCGGCCAACCCAATAAGCGAGCGCACATTCGTGCGGACCTGAGGCGACGACTGGCTCAGGTCGAGAGGGTGGGATCACCCCCGGCCCGCGTGGCGCCGACTACGCCCCCGGCGGGATCAGGGCCGACTTGATACCTCGTCGGTTCCAGGCGCCGTCGAGCGCACGGCCCCAGTCGGCGAGCGGGAACTCGTCACTCACGATCTCGGCGACCCTGACCTTGCCGCTCCGCAGATAGGCGAGAGAGCGGCTGAAATCGTCGATCTGGGCGAAGGACCCCTTGATCGTGATCTCGTTGCGGAAGACGTCGAACGGGTTGACCGGGAACGTGGCGGCTTCCGGATACACGCCGTAGACCAGGACCTGGCCGCCCCGCCGCGCCTGCCGGACCGCCTCGGCACACATCTCCGGCGCCCCGGTGGCCTCGACGACGACGTCGAAGCCATTGGCACTGATGTCGCGGAGCGCGCGGCGGTGCGTCTCGGGATCGTTCCGGTCGACCGCGACGACGCGGTCCGCGCAGAGCCGCTCGGCGAGGGCCAGCTTCGGGCCTGGAGGGGCGGCGACGGTGAGGCTGCCCGCCCCGTTGATCCTGAGAAGCTGGCCGAGCACCTGTCCCGTCGGACCGGCGCCGAACATCAGCACGTCGGCGCCGGGCCGGATGTCGAGCACGCCCACGCCATGGACCGCGCACGCCGTCGGTTCCACCATGATCGCCTCGCGCCAGGGCAGGCTGCCGACGGCGAACAGGTCGCGCGCGCGGACCCGCAGGAACTCCGCGAACCCGCCATCCATCTGGATCCCGTAGGCCACCAGGTTCTCGCAGTTCAGGGTCTGCCCGCGACGGCAGTAGAAGCAGTGTCCGCAGGCGAGGTTGCAGTTGGCGACGACCCGGTCGCCCACCTGCCAGTCGGTGACGGCGGAGCCGACAGCGGCGATCTCGCCCGCGAACTCGTGGCCCGGGATCAGCGGAAAGCGCGGCCCGAACTCGCCCTCGTGAATGTGCAGATCGGTGCCGCACAGCCCGCAGGCCCCCACGCGGATCAGGACGTCGTCGTCGCCGATGGCGGGCTCGGCGACGTCGCGGTAGCGGAAGGAGCGGGGGGCGTCATAGACGATGGCCTTCATGGGCGGATCGCTCCTGTCTCGGCGCCGCGCCCCCGTCCTTGACACCGGCGGAAAGGCTCTGGCGACGCTTCTGGAAGGTATGAGAAGTAGTGCGGCGACGAACAAGGCTCGGTCCCGCGATGGCAGGCGGCGGGCGGCCGATCCTCGTCTCGTGTAAGGTCGGCATCGGCGGCGGAGGACTGGATGATGCTGACGGGTTCCTGCCATTGCGGCGCCGTGCGGATCGTGCTGCCGAAAGCGCCCGCCTACGGCAATGCGTGCAACTGCTCGATCTGCCGGCGCTACGGCGTGATCTGGGGCTATTATCATCCGGGGGAGGTCGGCCTGCCCGGCGAGCCGGGCGCGACCGAGCCCTACGCCTGGGGGCCGAAGGAGCTCGTCTTCGATCGCTGCCGCGCCTGCGGCTGCGTGGTCAGCTGGCGATCGATGGCTGCGGAGTCGACGACGCGGATGGGCGTGAACCTCCGGCTGTTCGATCCGGCGGATCTCGCCGGAGTGCCGTTGAAGCACGGAGACGGCGCCTCGTCCTGAGGTCGGGATCCGCGCAGTTCCGAGGGTGCCGAACTCGCCTGCGTTCGTCGGTCCCGGGTCGATGGGATCAGCCTCCGAACCTCGCGGTCATGCGCTGGCTTGTGCGCCTTCGGGAACTGTGCCGGCAGGTTCCTTCGGCCAGCGCCTGTGCAGCCAGAGCCACGCCTCCGGGCGTTCGCGGATCCATCGTTCCAAAGTCTCGTTCACCGCGAGCGAGATCGCGTAGATGTCCCGCCGGCGATCACCCGTCCTCGCGACTGCGAGCGGCGCCTCGCACACCATCCTGAAGCGGTCGGCGCCGAGCCGGACGACGTGGACGGGGACGATCGGGATGTTGAACCTGAGGGCCAGGTTGGCGAGCGCCGTGGCGGTCATCGCCGGGCGCCCGAAGAACGGCACGGCGATGCCGTCGTTCATCTTCTGATCGACGAGGAAGCCGAGCGATCCGCCGCGCTCGAGATGCCGGAGCGCGCCGCGCGCCCCTTCGGCGCCCTTGGCGAACATGGTCGTGCCCGGTCCCGTGCCGCGTCGCCGCTGCGCCTGAATGACGCGGTCGACCAGCGGGTTCGACGCCGCGCGGTAGAAGCCGGACACCGTCATGCCGAGCCCGGCGGCGATCGGCAGGATCAACTCCCAGTTGCCGAGGTGACCGGAAAAGAACAGCGCCGGCCGGCCGCTGCGTCGGAGCGCGTCGACATGCTCCTCGCCCTCGATCTCCCAGCCGCGACCGGACGCGGTGCGTGTGTAGAGCGCGAGGTGGGGAAGCTCGGATGCGGTGCGGCCCAGATTGTCCCACGCGCGATCGATGATCTCCGCCCGTTGCGCCGCGTCGAGGTCCGGGAGGGCGCGGCGGAGATTCCGCTCGGCGACGCCCGACACCGCCAGCCGGCGTCCCGCCGACCTGGCCACCCAGCCGCCCAGGGCGGAGGATCGGTGAGGGCCGACGACGCGGAGCAGGCGGACCGCGACCGACAGGGCGCCGGCCTGCGCCCGGTGGTTCAAGGTCCGGATCGGTGTGAATGGCATCAAGCTGATACGCGTGACGCACGTCGTCGGACGAGCTCGAAGCGAGCCTGTTACACGATAGTACAGGCGAGCAATGTGACGTTCGGGTTCGTCCGTTCAGATATCCAGCTCCTGCGTCGCGATCGTGCGGGCACGTTCCTGGATGAAGGCGAAGCGGAGTTCCGGGCGACGTCCCATCAGGCTGTCGACCAGGACGTTGGTCTCCGGGAGCTTCTCGTTCGGCGCCTCGACCCGGAGCAGGGTGCGGCGGGCGGGATCCATCGTGGTCTGCCGGAGGTCGGCGACCGGCATCTCGCCGAGCCCCTTGAAGCGGCTGACCTCGATCTTGGCGCCGGACTTGAAGTCGCGCTTGCGGCGTCGTTCGAGGTCGGCGTCGTCCATCGCGTAGACGGTCTTGCCGCCGGAGGTGAGGCGATAGAGCGGCGGTTGGGCGAGATGGAGGTGGCCGTCGCGTACCAGTTGCGGCAGCTCGCGGTGGAAGAACGTCATCAGGAGCGACGCGATGTGGGCGCCGTCGACATCGGCGTCGGTCATGATGATCACGCGGCCGTAGCGGAGGCGGGCGCCGTCGTAGCGGTCGCCGGCACCGCAGCCGAGCGCCTCGACGAGGTCGCGAAGCTCGGCGTTCTGCCGCAGCTTCTCGGTGCTGGCGCTGGCGACGTTCAGGATCTTGCCGCGAAGCGGCAGGATCGCCTGGGTTTCCCGCCGGCGGGCCTGCTTGGCCGAACCGCCGGCGCTGTCGCCCTCCACGAGGAAGAGCTCGGTCTCGCGGGCGTTCTCGCTGGTGCAGTCGGTGAGCTTGCCGGGCAGGCGAAGGCGGCGGGTGGCGCTCTTGCGTGGGGTGTCCTTCAGGTCCTTGAGGCGCTTGCGCTCCTCGGCCCGCTCGATGACGTGGGCGAGGATGGTGTCGGCCTGGGCCGGGTGGCCGGCGAGGAAATGGTCGAACCGGTCGCGGATCGCGCCTTCGACCAGGCGGGCCGCCTCGGGGGTCGTCAGCCGCTCCTTGGTCTGGCCCTGGAAATGCGGGTCGCGGAGGAAGAGCGAGAGCTTGGCGGCGAGCGTCGCCATCACGTCCTCGGCCGCGATCGCGCTCGCGCGGCGGTTGTTGCGGTGCTCGCCCCAGGCGCGCAGCCCGCGAAGCAGGGCGGCGCGGAAACCCGCCTCGTGGGTCCCGCCCTGCGGGGTCGGCACGGTGTTGCAGAACGAGTGGAGGAACGCGTCCTCCGTCTCGCGCCAGCAGAGTGCCCATTCGACGCGGCCGCGGTCACGGTCCGCCACCGACGTGCCGGCCGGGAGCGGCGCGGTCGCGGCCCAGAGCTCGGCCACCCGTCCATCGGCGCCGATCTCGTCGGCCAGGCTGTCGGCGAGGCCTCCCGGGAAATGGAGGCGCGCCTCGTCCGGGACGTCGCTCGCCGCACCCCCGCCCCGCAGCAGCGAGGCCTCGCAGCGCCAGTGCAAGGTGACGCCGCGGAACAGGAAGGCCTTCGACCGGCAGAGACGGAACAGGCGCGCCGGATCGAAGTGCTGCCCGGCGCCGAAGATCGCCGGATCGGGCCGGAAGCGGATCCGGGTGCCGCGGCGCCGCGCCGGACCGGTCCGTTCGAGCGGCGAGACCGGCTGGCCGGCCTCGAAGGCGCACGCCCACGTCCCCTTGTCGCGGGACACCTCGACTTCGAGGCGGGCCGACAGCGCGTTGACGACCGAGGAGCCGACCCCGTGCAGCCCGCCGGAGGTCGCGTAGGCCTTGCCGCCGAACTTGCCGCCCGAGTGCAGCGTGGTGAGGATGACCTCGAGCGCGGACCGGTTCGGGAACTTCGGGTGCGGATCGACCGGGATCCCGCGACCGTCGTCACGCACGGTGAGCCAGTCGCCGCGGTCGAGCGAGACCTCGATCAGGCTCGCATGCCCGGCCACGGCCTCGTCCATCGCGTTGTCGATGATCTCGGACGCCAGATGATGGTAGGCCGCCTCGTCGGTGCCGCCCACATACATGCCCGGGCGGCGCCGGACCGGCTCCAGGCCTTCGAGAACCTCGATGTCGGCGGCGGAATAGCCGCGGCCGTCGTGATCGGGCGGCCGTGCGGGCGACGGACCGCCCGATGCGCCCTGCCTGCGGGGCGAAGGTCCGGGCGGGTCGCCGAAAAGGTCAGTCATCGGGGGCGAGGTGCCCGGGCCGCGACGCCGTCGTCAAGCGGCGGACACACAATCGGGTCCCGGAAGCAAGCTCCCGGGACCCGACCGTTTCGGCATTGCCGGCGGGTCGCCCCGCCTCGCACGGACCGATCAGACGCCGGCGGAACCCACCGGGACGACCTGGATCCGGGCTTCGGCGCGAACGCCACACACGAGACAATGAGACACCGGATCACCTCCTTTCAGCTGGTTGCGGACGAGCGAGGATGTGGCGATTCGGACCGTGGTTGCAACTCGCAACATGGCCGGAGCTTCACGACGGCCGTTCGCATGACCATCCTGTCAGACGCGGCAGTCTGCCGGAGGTCGAGACCACGTGCAGCTTGTCCTGTTCGCCCTGAAGTACCGGGTCACGTTCTACGTGCTCGCGGTGTTCATCCTGCTCGCCGGGGGCGGGTCGGCGGTCGTCATGAAGAAGGACGTGCTGCCGGAGGTCGCGATCCCGGTGGTCAACGTGCTCTGGACCTACACCGGGCTCGATGCGCCCGACATGCAGAACTACGTGACCTCCTACGAGGAGCTCGCGATCTCGAACAACGTCATCGGCATCCGGTCCATGCAGAGCACCACCCTGCAGGGGATCACGCTGACCAAGATCTATTTCTACCAGGACACCGACATCAACTTCGCCCTCACCCAGGTGATCGCGGCGACCAACGCGATCCGGGCGCAGCTCCCGGCGGGGATCCAGCCGCCGATCGTGCTCCGGTTCGACGCCTCCTCGGTGCCGGCGATCCAGCTCGCGGCGACGTCCACCACCGAGAGCCAGGCGCAGGTCTACGACTACACGCGGTTCCGGATCCGACCGGTGCTGCAGGCGCTGCACGGATCGACCATCCCGCCGCCCTATGGCGGGCAGCCCGAGAACGCGATGATCGACCTCGACATGAACAGGCTGAACGCGTTCAGCCTGACGCCGCAGGCGGTCCTCAACGCGATCACCTCGCAGAACCTCGTGCTGCCCTCGGGGCTCACGAAGTTCGGGTCCACCCAGTTCGTGATGCGGCTGAACTCGGTGCCGGCGGTGCTGAACCGGCTCGGCCAGATCCCGGTCACCGTCCGCGACGGGCAGCCGATCACGGTCGACGACGTGGCCTCGGTGCGTGCCGGCGGCTCGCCGCAGCAGAACGTCGTGCACGTGAACGGCAGGCCGGGCGTGCTGCTGACCATCCTGAAGAACGGCCCGACCTCGATCCTCGACATCACCGGCCACGTCAAGGACGCGCTGCCGGCGATCAAGGCGGCGGCGCCGAAGTCGATCAAGGTCTTCTCGATGTTCGACCAGTCGGTGTTCGTCACCGACGCGATCGGCGAGGTGGTGCGGGAAGGCCTGATCGCGGCCGGGCTGACCGGGCTGATGATCCTGCTGTTTCTCGGGTCGTGGCGGGCGACGCTGGTGGTGCTGGTCTCGATCCCGCTGTCGATCCTGTCCTCGCTCGCGCTGCTGGCGCTGATCGGCGAGACGATCAACCTGATGACGCTCGGCGGCCTCGCGCTCGCGATCGGGATCCTGGTCGACGACGCGACGGTCGCGATCGAGAACACCTACCGGCTGCTCGAGGAGAAGCGGCCGTTCCGGGAGGCGGTGGCGCACGGGGCGGCAGGGATCGCCAAGCCGGCGCTGATCTCGACGCTGTCGATCTGCTCGGCGTTCGTCTCGGTGCTGTTCCTGACCGGGGCCGCCCAGTACATCTTCACGCCGCAGGCGCTCGCGGTGGTGTTCGCGATGCTCGCCTCCTACCTGCTGTCGCGGACCCTGGTCCCGATCCTGGTCGACGTGCTCTGCGCGTCGGAGCACGGCGGCGACGGGGAAGCGGCGCCGGCGCCTCGGCAGCCGGAGCGCCGATCGCTGATCGCCCGGGCAGGCGGGGCCTATGCGGCGTTCCGCGAGCGCTTCGAGCACGCGTTCGGGCGGTTCCACGACTTCTACGTGACGCTGCTCGCGGCCGCGATCGAGCGGCGCCGTGTGACCGGGTCGATCGCGGCGGCCACGATCACGGTCGCGGCCGTGATGTTCCTCTTCATCGGCCGCGACTATTTCCCGGTGATCAGCGGCGACAGCCTGACACTGCATGTCCGGGCGCGCCCCGGGCTCCGGATCGAGGACGCGTCCACGCTGTTCGAGAAGGTCGAGGACACGATCCGCGAGGCCGTTCCCCGCCGGAACATGGGCAACCTCGTCGACAACATCGGCCTGCCGACGATCACCTACAATCTCGCCTTCAACGACGGCACCTTCGTCGCCTACAACGACGGGCAGATCCTGGCGACCTTCAAGCCGGGAAGCCCGACCGCGCTCTACGAGAAGAAGCTCCGGGTGCTGCTCCGGCGGCGGTTTCCGGACACGGTGTTCTACTTCCAGCCGTCCGACGTGATCACCCAGATCCTGGATTTCGGGACGCCGTCGCAGATCGACGTCCAGGTGCAGGGCCGTCACGACCGGCAGGACATCGCGGTGCTGCACGATCTCGAGCACCGGATCGCGCGGATCCCCGGCGCGGTCGACACCCACATCCAGCAGATCCTGGACGCGCCGGACTACGACGTGCACGTCGATCGGGCGCGCGCCTCCGAACTCGGGCTGACGATCCAGTCGGTCGCCGACCAGATCAACATCGCGACCTCGGGGTCCTTCCAGGTGAGCCCCGCCTTCTGGACCGACCCGAAGACCGGGATCCCGTGGCAGCTCTGGGTGCAGACGCCCGAGTACCGGCTCGAGACGCTGAACGCGCTCGAGGACACCCCGCTCAGCACGTCCGGCGCGCCGGGCGGCCCGCTCAACCTGTTCAGCAACGTCGCGACGTTCCATCGCGGGGTCGAGCAGAGCGTCGAGACGCGGATCAACTCCCAGCCCACCTGGGACGTCTATGCCTCGGTGCAGGATGCCGATCTCGGTTCGGTCGCGTCGGCGATCAACCGGATCGTGAGAGAGGACCAGAAGAAGCTGAAGACGCCGGACCGGATCCAGGTGCTCGGGCAGATCCAGAGCATGAACGAGGCCTTCTTCCACATCGGGATCGGCCTCGTGATCGCGGTGATCGCGGTCTACCTCCTGATGGTCCTGAACTACCAGAGCTGGGGCGACCCGTTCGTGGTGCTGTGCGCGCTGCCGATGGTGTTCTCGGGCGTCGTGCTCTCGCTGTTCGTCACGGGGACCAGCCTGTCGATCCCGTCGCTGATGGGGGCGATCATGAGCGTCGGCGTGGCCAGCGCGAACTCGATCCTGCTCGTCACCTTCGCGCGCGAGCACCGCGAGGAGACGGGCTGCTCGGCCGTCGAGGCGGCGATGATGGCGGGCCAGACGCGGCTCCGCCCGGTGCTGATGACGGCGGGTGCGATGTTCGTCGGCCTGATCCCGATGGCTCTGGCGCTCGGCGAGGGATCTGAGGCGAACGCGGCGCTGGCGCGCGCCGTGATGGGCGGCATCGCGATCGGCACCTGTTCAACTCTGCTCTTCGTGCCATTCCTGTATAGTGTGCTCCGGCAAGGCCCGGCCGAGGCCCCGAAGGATTACCTATGAACGACGACGCGAACAGGACGCGCGTTCCGGGCCGGCGCCTCGCGCTGCTGGTCGGCGTTCCCGTCGTCGTGTTGATCGCGATCGGGGTGATCGGGCGGCTCGACACCGACGCGGCGGCCGACCAGACGGTCAAGCTGGCCGACATGACGCCGACGGTCTCCGTCGCGACGGCCAAGCGCGAGACCGGTCCGATCACGGTGGCGCTGCCGGGCGAGACCGAGGCGTTCGACCAGGCGTCGCTCTATCCGCGCGCGACCGGCTACGTGGCGGAACGCCGCGTCGACATCGGCAGCCGGGTGCACAAGGGCGATCTCCTGATCCGGATCTCGGCCCCCGACACCGACGCCGAGCTCGCCCAGGCCGAGGCCCAGGTGGGCCAGCTCCAGGCGTCGATCGTCGAGGCGCAGGCGAGCCTCAAGCAGGCGATCGCGAACCACCGTCTCGCCGACGTGACCAGCAATCGTTCCACCGTGCTCGCCAAGGAAGGCTGGACCCCGCGCCAGACGGCGGACAACGACACCGCCAACAAGAAGGTGCAGACCCAGACGATGCAGTCGGCACAGGCCGGGATCGCGGTCGCCGAAGCCAATCTCCGCGCCCAGCAGGCGACGGTCCAGCGCCTCGACGCCCTGGTCGGCTTCGAACGCGTGGTCGCGCCGTTCGACGGCGTGATCACCGGCCGCAACGTCGACATCGGCGACCTGCTGACCGCAGACAGCACCAACGGCGGCACGCCGCTCTTCACGGAGGTGGCCGACGACGTGCTTCGGGCGGAGGTCTACGTGCCGCAGAGCGAGGCGATCGGCGTCACCGACGGGATCCCGGCCCGGGTGACGCTTCCGGAGTTGCCGGGGCGGGTGTTCAAGGCGACCGTCTCGCGGAGCGCGGTCGCGATCGCCAACGCGTCCCGCTCGATGCTGACCGAGATCGACATCCCGAACGCCGATCACGCGCTGCGCCCCGGGATGTACATCAACATCGCCTTCGACGTGCCGCGGCCGCATCCTGCGGTCACGATCCCCGACGCCGCCGTGATCTTCAACGACAACGGGCTCCAGGTCGCGACCGTCGAGAACGGTCACGCCCGGATGCACAGGATCACCATCGAGCACGACCTCGGGACGATGGCCGAGCTGTCGTCCGGCCTCGAGGGGGGCGAGCAGGTCATCGTCAGCCCGCCCGCCGACCTCCTCGACGGCGAGAAGGTCGACGTGCCCGGCAAGCCGCACGTCGGCGAGCGCGTGTCCGAGAGGCGGGCCGCCGGACGCACGCCGCCGGCCTGAGCGCCGACGCCGCAGGCCGAGGCACGGGAGACGCGGTGAGAACCCTTCTGATCGAGGGCTGGCGCGGCGTGAACCATTCGTTCGCGCTGGTGAACCAGAACCAGATCCTGCGGCTCGCCGCGACCGAGGGGCTCCGGCTGTTCCACCGGGACATGCCGTTCTTTTCTCCGCAATGGAGCCGCGAGGCCAACGCGGACGGCTTTCCGGCCGAGGATCGTCGGGTGATCGATGCGCTGCCCGATCCGGGCGAGGCGGCGGTCGACGCGGTCTACCGGATCTGCTCGCCGTTCCGGGTCGCGCCGCCCGGCCGGGCCGCCGCGCGGGCGGCGCGTGCGCTGAGCTTCGTCGTGACCGAGCTGGGCCTCGGGCTGCCGAACTTCGCGAGCGAGGCCGACCGGCGCCTCCTCCTCGAGGCGGGCGAGGAGCATCTCGTGCTGACGCCGAGCGAGTGGGCCTGGGACCGGCTGGTCGAATACGGCCTCGCTCCCGAGCGGGTGAGGGTGGTGCCCCACGGGGTCGATCCGAGCCGTTACCGCCGCCTCGACGATCCCGAGGAACGGCGCGTGCTCCGCAGCCGGTTCGGCATCCGGGAGGACGAGACCGTATTCCTCCATGTCGGCGCGCCGCTCTGGGCCAAGGGGATCGACCTGCTGCTGCGCGCCGCCGCGATCCTCCGCGGGCGCGGCGAGCGGGTGCGGATCTTCGTCAAGGACCAGCGCGCGTTGTACGGGACCACGGTCGAGGAGACGATGCGCACGGTGGCCGCCAGCCATCCGGCGCTCCGGACGGACGCCTTCGCCGAGGCGGTCACCTCGATCCCGGGCAATCTTTCGCCGGAGATCCTGTCCGCGCTGTTCGGTGTCGCGGACGCCTACGTCTCCCCGTATCGGGCCGAGGGGTTCAATCTTCCCGTCCTGGAAGCGATCGCCTGCGGGAGGCCGCTCATCGTGACCAGCGACGGCGCCACGGCGGATTTCTGCAGCGACGATCTGGCGGTCAGGATCGGCGGCCGCTTCGGCCGTGCGGTGTCGCCGGACGGAACGCGGGTCGCGTATGTGGAGCCGGACTTCGACGTGCTCGTCGACGCGATGGGCGCGGTCGCCCGTGGCTGGCGCCCCGATCCGGAGCGGTTCGCCCGGGCCCGCGACCGGGTGCTCGCGCGGTTCACCTGGGAGCGCGCCGCCTCGGGCCTGCTCCGGGCGGCGTTCGGCGAGCCGGCCAAGCGCCCGTAGGGGGCCGGGCCACCGGTTGGCCCGGCCACGTTCGGCCGGTCAGCCTTTCGGCAGATGCGGGCCGAGCAGCGACAGGTCGGCCGGTCCGAGGCGGTCCGCCGCCGTCTGCAGCTGGTGCCAGTACGGGTAGAGCACCGGCGGGGCGCTGATCTCGTCGAGCCGGGCGCGCTCCTCGGGCGACAGCGCCAGCGAGGCGGCCGCCAGATTGTCCTCGAGCTGCGCCTCCGTGCGCGCCCCGATCACGACCGAGGTGACCGCGGGCCGGCCGAGCAGCCAGGCGAGCGCCACCTGCGCGCCGGAGACGCCGCGGCTCTCGGCGATCTCCACCAGCACGTCGACGATCCGCCAGAGGCGTTCCTCGTCGCGGATCGGCGGCTCGGTCCAGCCGGCGGTCTGGCGGGTGCCCTCGCCCGGCGAGCCGTGCCGGCGATGCTTCCCGGACAGCAGGCCGCCGGCGAGCGGGCTCCACACCAGCACGCCGAGACCCTGGTCGAGCGAGATCGGCACCAGCTCGTACTCGGCCTCGCGCGCTTCGAGCGTGTAGTGGATCTGCTGGGACACGAAGCGCTGACGGTGTGCGGCGTCCGCGACGCCGAGCGCCTTCATCAGGTGCCAGCCGGAATAGTTCGAGCAGCCGACGTAGCGCACGTGCCCATGCGCCACGAGGCGGTCGAGCGCCTCCATCGTCTCATCGAGCGGCGTCTGCCCGTCCCACTGGTGCACCTGGTAGAGGTCGATCGCGTCGGTGCGCAGGCGACGAAGGCTCGCGTGGCACGCCGCGATGAGATGGTGCCGCGAGAGGCCGCGATCGTTCGGGCCGTCGCCCATCGGGAAGCGCGCCTTGGTGGCGATCAGCACGCCGTGCGGTCGACGCCCGCCGAGCGCCTCGCCGACGATCTCTTCCGAGACGCCCGCCGAATAGACGTCCGCGGTGTCGATCAGGTTCACGCCGGCGTCGAGGCAGAGGTCGATCTGCCGGCGCGCCTCGGCGAGGCCGGCGGTACCGACCTGGGCGAACTTGCCGGCACCGCCGATCGTCATCGTGCCGAGGGTCAGCGTCGAGACCTTGAGGCCCGACCGGCCGAGAAGCCTGTATTCCATCGTCCCGTCCTCCGTTCGAAATCCGCTGCCCGGTCAGGGCTGCCGCCAGAGACGCGGCAGCGCGCCGTCGGCCCCCGTCACCGGGTCGGAGACCGGAAGGGGTACGCGGCTCATTCGTTCCCGCGTCCGCTCCGAGGGCGCCGACCGGCAGGTGTCCCAGACCTGACCGGGCGGATAGGCACCGACCACGAGAAAATCGTCCGACGCCTCGCGCCGGCAATGGCCGGTGCCGGCCGGGAGGACGAGCACGTCGCCGGCCACGACGGCGGTCTCGCGACCGTCCGGGCCGCCCAGGATAAACGTCGCACGGCCGGCGGCGAAGCCGAGGACCTCGTGCGCGGTCGAGTGGTAGTGGTGGAACGGATAGACGCCGTTCCGCCATTGCGGCGGCCAGCCGTTCCGGCCGAAGACCTCCTCGAGCCGCGTGGCGGGATCCTCGGCGCCGGCGGTCGCGACCGCGCCGCGGTAGAGCAGGACGGCCAGAGCCTGGCTGGAAGCCCAGCCGGCGGGCGGCAGGACCAGTCGCTCCGGCGGCGCCCGATGGCCGGCGCCGACCGTGGCGGACTCGCGACCATCCCGCATGCGCGCCTCCCCTCGGGTCACAACCGGCGCTCGTGGCGTCCGGTTCCGTCGCCCGCCATGGCCCCTCAGGAGAGGCCGGTGAAGAGCGGGGTCGAGAGGTAACGCTCGGCGAACGAGGGAATGATCACCGCGATCGTGCGACCCTTGTTCTCCGGCCGCTTCGCCAGCTCGAGACCGACATGGAGCGCGCCTCCGGACGAGATCCCGATCGGCAGCCCCTCGATCCGGGCGCAGCGCCTCGCGGCGGCGAGCGAGCAGCGCTCCGAGACGGTCATCACGCCGTCGAGGCCGTCGAGGTCGAGGATGGCGGGGCGGAACCCGGGGCCGATGCCCTGGATCCCGTGCGGGCCCGGTTCCTCGCCGTTCAGCACGGCGCTCTCGGCGGGCTCGACCCCGATCACGCGAAGACCGGGCCGGCGCGGCTTGAGGCGGCGCGCGATCCCGGTCGCCGTGCCGCCGGTGCCGATCCCGGCGACCACGATGTCGAGCGTGCCGCCGGTATCGGCCCAGAGCTCTTCGGCGGTGGTCGCCTCGTGGATCGACGGGTTGGCCTCGTTGTCGAACTGCTTGGCCATCCAGCTGTCGGGGGTCGCGCGAAGGATGTCGTTGGCGCGCGAGATCGCGCCCGCCATGCCGAGCCTGGCGGGCGTGAGCTCGAGCTCCGCGCCCATCAGGCGGAGCATCTTGCGCCGCTCGATCGAGGCGCCTTCCGGCATCGCGACGATCAGCCGGTAGCCGCGGGAAGCGGCGACGAAGGCGAGCGCGATCCCGGTGTTGCCGGAGGTGGGCTCCACCAGCACCGTGTGGCCGGGCCGGATCGAGCCCTGCTGTTCGGCCTCCAGGACCATCGCGGCGCCGATCCGGTCCTTCACGGAACCGAGGGGATTGAAGAACTCGAGCTTGAGCATGAGGTCGGCGACGAGTTCGTCTTCCGCGGTCAGCCGCGGCACGCGGACGAGCGGCGTTCCCCCGATCGTCGCGAGCACGTCATCGTAGATGCGACCGCGCGGCGCCGCGAACTGGATGTTCATCGCTTCCTCCGTCACACGCGCCTATAAAACAACCAGGCTTCGGCGTGGATCCTGCATGCCTTGGCCTGCGGATATCTGTCCCGGGATGTTCGTCTTGAAGTGGGGAGACAACAGATGCTGGTTCGGCGCGACAGGGCGATGGTCGGGGTGATCATCATGCTCGACGTCGCATTCCACGCCGGGCGGGTCGCGACCGTGAGCGCCGGCGACATCGCCGAGCGGGCCGGACTGGCCCGGCGAGGCATCGAGCCGCTGCTGCAGTCGCTCTCCCGCTCCGGGCTGCTCGAGAGCGTGCGGGGGCCGCGGGGCGGCTACCGGCTGGGTCGTCCGCGCCGCGACGTGACGGTCGCGGACATCGTGGCGGTCGCCCTGTCGGATGACGGCGGTCCGGACGACCCGGGGACCGAGGTGGCGGGCGCCGACACCAGACAGCCGGAGCCCGGCTGCGGCGAGCTCCAGCGCGAGGTCGTCGAGCCGCTCTGGGGGCACCTGCAGGCGGCCGTGGCGGAGGCCCTGAAGGCGAGAACGCTCGACGATCTCGTGCGCGAGGCGGAGAAGGCCGGTCTCCGGCGCCCCTTGGCGGAGCCGATCAGCTTCTCCATCTGACCGCCAGCGCGGGGCGGCCCGGGATTGGACGATCCGGGATCGTGAGGCCGAAGACCTCCTTGTGGTCGCCGTGATTTGATGGGATGCCGCTCGCGAGGCGGCGTTCCGATACTCATGTGGGTAGTCGCATCCGGACATCCGTCCGACCGGCAAGAGCGGGGAGTGGTTCGATGAGCATCCAGCTGGGACAGATCGCGCCCGACTTCGAGCAGGACACCACGCAAGGGCGGATCCGCTTCCACGAGTGGCTCGGCGACAGCTGGGGCGTGCTGTTCAGCCACCCGAAGGACTTCACGCCGGTCTGCACGACCGAGCTCGGCGCGGTCGCGAAGCTCGGGCCGGAATGGCGGAAGCGGAACGTCAAGGTGATCGGCCTGTCCGTCGATCCGCTCGACCGTCACCACGAATGGGAAGCCGACATCCGCGAGACGCAGGGCGCGGCGGTCGACTTCCCGATGATCAGCGATCCGGACCGGACCGTGTCCAACCTGTACGGGATGGTCCATCCCGAGGCGGATCCGTCGATCACCGTGCGTTCGGTCTACGTCATCGATCCGAGCCGGAAGGTGCGGCTCACGCTGACCTATCCGCCGAGCGCGGGCCGGAACTTCGCCGAGATCCTGCGTGTCATCGACAGCCTGCAGCTGACGGACGGCCACAAGGTGACGACGCCGGCGGACTGGACGCCGGGCGACGACGTGATCATCGCGCCGTCCGTCTCCGACGAGCAGGCGCGCGAGCGTTTCCCGGAGGGCTGGCGGACGTTGAAGCCCTATCTCCGGATGGTCGCGCAGCCGGGCGCGAAGGCGGGCGGATCCCGCTGAGGCGACCCCGTCCATCGACGTCACAGAGGGATCGACGAGCTCTTGCCCGACAACGCCACCCTGAAGCCGAAGAAGCTGTCCGCGGTCGAAGCCCTCAAGCTGGAGAGCCATGGCCTGCGTGGACGCCTTGCCGAGGAGCTCGCCGAAGGTGGCGTCTCGGTCAGCGAGGATGCCTACAACCTCCTCAAGTTCCACGGCAGCTACGAGCAGTTCGACCGTGACACCGCGACGGCCCGCAAGCAGCAGAAGATCGAGAAGGACTACCAGTTCATGGTGCGTGTCCGCATCCCCGGCGGGATGCTGACCGCGACCCAGTACCTGGCGCTCGACCGGATCGCCGACGAGTTCGCGAACGGGTCGCTCCGGATCACCACGCGGCAGGGGATCCAGTACCATGGCGTGGTCAAGGGCGAGCTGAAGCCGGCGATCGCGCGGATCAACGACACGCTGCTGACGACGCTGTGCGCGTGCGGCGACGTCACGCGCAACCTGATGACCTCGCCGGCGCCGGTGCAGGACGCGCGTCACGCGAGGATGCGGGCCGATGCGCGGCTGCTGTCTGCCGAGCTGCTGCCGAAGAGCCGGGCCTACTACCAGATCTTCCTCGACGAGCAGCCGATCGCCGGGCTCGACGAGGAGGAGACGCTGTACGGGCCGGTCTACCTGCCGCGCAAGTTCAAGATCGGGATCGCGGTCCCGGACGACAACACGATCGATGTCCTGACCCAGGATCTCGGGCTGCTGCAGATCTGGGACGGCGACACGCTCGCAGGCTACAACGTGCTGGTCGGCGGCGGGCTCGGAATGACCCACAACCGCGCCGACACGTTTCCGCGTCTCGCGACGCCGCTCTGCTTCGTGCCGGCCGACCGGCTCGTCGATGTCGTGCACGCCGTGGTCAAGGTGCACCGCGACCATGGCGGGCGGAACGACCGCAAGCGGGCGCGGCTGAAATACGTGGTCGAGGATCACGGGATCGACTTCGTCCGGACCGAGGTCGAGCGCCATTGCGGTGGCGCCTTCGAGGATGCACGGCCGATGCCGGCGCTCGCGATGCCCGAACTCCTCGGCTGGCAGGCGCAGGGCGACGGGCGGTGGTGGCTCGGCATTCCCGTCCCCTCGGGACGGATCGCCGATCACGGGGGAGTGTCGATCCGGACCGCGATCCGCGAGATCGTCGGGCGTTTCGGCGTCGATCCGGTCCTGACACCGCAGCAGGACCTGCTGCTCGCGAACGTGGACGCGGAGCACCGGGATGCGATCGACGCGATCCTTCGCGCGAACGGCGTCCAGCCGGCCGAGGCGTTGACGCCGCTCGCGCGCTGGACGCTCGCCTGCCCGGCGCTGCCGACCTGCGGCCTGGCGCTGGCCGAGGCCGAACGGATCCGGCCCCGCCTGGTCGGCGAGATGGACGCGGCGATGGCGCGCCTCGGGATCGGCGACCGGCGGGTGTCGTTCCGGATCACCGGTTGCCCGAACGGCTGCGCACGCACCTACGCCGGGGATATCGGCGTCGTCGGCCGGATGCCCGGACATTACGCGCTGTATGTCGGCGGCGATTTCGAAGGCACCCGGCTGTCGTTCCGGCTGCTCGACCGCGTTCGCGAGAGCGACGTGGTGCCGCGGCTGGAAACGCTGCTCGCCGGGTGGGTCCGCGACGGCGCATCGGGCGAGGGTTTCGGTGACTGGTGCACGCGGCGCGGACCCGACCACCTGACCGGGCTGCTGGAGACCGCCTGAGACGCCGTCCCGCGTCCTTCAGCTCGCCGGTCTGGCGACCGCGGGATGCTCGACGGTGATCGCCACGGTCAACGTGGTCCGCTTCTCGCCCGGACCCGGGACGAATTCGACGGTCATGCTGTCCGGCCCGGCATAGCCCGTGGCCGGCGTGTAGGTGACCTGGGTCTGGTTGTTGTAGTTGTAGATCAGCGGGTTGCCGTGATGCGGAACCTCGGTGACCAGGAACGAGGCGAACGGGCCGCCGCCCGTCTTGGCATAGTCGAGCGCGCAATAGCCGTCGTTGCTGACCGACATCGTGGTGGCAGCGGCGCCCGAGGGCGGGAGCGTGCCCTTGCCGACCACGCAGTGGGAGGCCGGTTGGAGATAGCCGTACGGGTTCGGCGGCAGCGCCTCCGTCTCGACCGGCTTCGGAGCGCAGCCCGACAGGGCGCCTGCCATCAGGGCTCCCGTCATCCCGGTCGCGAGAACCAGCGCGTTGCTGAGACGAGGACGCAAGGAAGCCACTCCCTCTTCGGATGGGGGTCCTCATAGGCGACCGGGCGCGGGCTGTCGAGCGACGGCGACGCGGGCTTCCCCAACCGTCCGTTCTCGATTATGAGACGTTCATCGTGCTTGTGCCGGTCCGGACACGGTGACGGATCGTTCTGTGTCGAAACCGCTGAAAATTGTTGAAAAACGAGGCGATGGCGATACTACTTCGCCCAATCCTTCATCTTGCGAACGCGCAGGTCCCGCGCCAACCGTCCCTCCCGCGCCCGCCATCGGAGAGAAACGCATGCGTCATATCGTTCTCGGAGCCGGAGTGGTCGCGCTCCAGCTCGCCGGTGCCGGTGCCGCCGTCGCGGCGTCCCGTCATCACCGGATCGTCCACGCGTCCCACGTCACGGGCAGCACCTACGTCGCGGGGGCGCACTGCGCGCCGACGGTCACCGACCAGCAGGCGTTCGAGGTCAGCGGGCTCAAGAGCGAGCTGATGGTGACGGCGCTGTCCTGCCATGAGCAGGACAAGTACAACGCCTTCGTCGCGAAATTCCATCCGGACCTGATCGCCGA
Source organism: uncultured Acetobacteraceae bacterium (assembly GCA_964249405.1). Lineage (GTDB taxonomy): Bacteria > Pseudomonadota > Alphaproteobacteria > Acetobacterales > Acetobacteraceae > CAXTPV01. The sequence goes on from CAXUBX010000010.1 coordinate 34,431, forward strand.
GGAGAGCGTGCTGAACAGCTATTTCTCGCGGGCCTACGGACGCGGCGCTCAGACCGCGCATGACGACTACATCACGCAGTTGGCGAACGTGCAGGCGGAAGGCGGCCTGAAGGCCGGCGTCGCGTTCTGCGAGCAGCACCAGAGCATGTTCGACGAGGTCTCGGCGCTCGACAACGCGCACGATCTGTCCGGCTACGCGGAAGGCAAGGACATCGTGCAGCCGGCATCGTTCACGACCTGCTCGGCGCCGTCGACGCCGGGCGCCTTCGCGCATGTGCGCCGCGTGAGCGCGCACACGACGATCCATCACCGCCGCCGGAAGTAGCGTTCGAGGCCGGGAAATTCGCGAAAGGCCCGGGCGCGTGCGCCCGGGCCTGCTTCGTTCCGGCCCGTCCTCCGCCTGTCGCGTCGCGACGTCGCGTGGTCAGTGCAGGACGATCTCGACCCTGCGGTTCTGCGGCTCGCGTGCGTTGGGACCGGTCGGCACCAGGAGTTGGGTGTCGCCGAACGCGTGGATGTCGATGATGGCCGACGGGACGCCGTCGCGCACGAGCTCGGTCCGGACGCTGTCCGCGCGGCGTCGGGAGAGCGCGAGATTGTATTCGGCTCCCCGCGCGCCGGGCAGCGCGTGCGAGGTGTCGGCGTAGCCGTCGACCTCGATCGTGGTGGTCTGCACGGTGGTGGAGTTCCGGGCGGCCTCGGCGACGATCTCGCGGGCCCGCGGCGTCAGGTCCGAGCGGTCCCAGTCGAAGAACACGAGATAGGTCCGGGCCGGCGCCGGTGCCGGAGCGCTCGGCGCGGCCGGCGGTGCGGGCGGCGCCGGCGGGGGCGCCGGGTTGAACTCGTAGCGAAGCCCGAGCAGCAGCGAATGGTTGTAGTCGCTGTTGATGTCGACGTTGCCGCGGCGCGCCGTGAACGGGCCGGGCGCGCCCTCGGCGCCGATCGCGCCGGACGAGCTGCCGGTGAAGCCGAGCGGCGAGACGACGCTCAGGAACCGGTACTCGGTGGTCAGCGACAGGCCGACCACCCAGGGGATCGGGAAGCTCAGCCCGAACATCGCCTGCCAGGCGAAATCGCCGGTCGTGCCGCCGAGGCGCTCGGCGAAGGGCAGCGTCGTCGCGACGTCGTGCAGGTTCCAGTGCACGAACTGGTAGCCGACCCCGAGCCCGACATAGGGGTAGATCCAGTTCTGGCCGATATCCATGTCGAACAGGACGTTCGTCATCACGCCGTAGCCGTTCTGGTGGCCGCCGGCGTCGGTCGGGAATGGCGTCTCCAGGAAGTGCTGGAGCGTGTTGTTGCGGTCATCGCCCTCCAGCTCGACCCGGACGCCGTTGCCGAAGCCGTAGCCCACCGAGCCGAGCCCGGTGTAGCCGACGCCCCAACGCTCCTTGCCGCCCGGGAAGGACGGCGAGAGGCGCACCTCCTCGTCCTGCAGCAGGTTCGCGCCGCCGGCGGCGCCGACGTAGAGGCCCGACACCGGCTGCGCCTGCGCCACGCCCGGCAGGAGGCAGGCGAAGGGCGCGGCAAGGATCGAGCCGAGCAGGTATCGTGCGCGCCGCATCATCTCGCCGCCAACTCCGGACCACCGGGAACGAACATGTTCTCCGAACGCACGTACTTAGCGGAGGGCGCGGGCCGGCGGGAGGGAGGCGGCGGGATTTCACCCCGAGCGTGACGGTGCGGCAACATGCCCCGTGACCTGTTCGGCAAGGGAGACGAGCCATGAAGACGCTCAGGGGACCGGCCCTGTTCCTCGCGCAGTTCGCGGGCGACGCGCCGCCGTTCGACACGCTTCCCGCGATCGCGGCCTGGGCGCGCGAGTGCGGGTTCGAGGGGGTGCAGATCCCGAGCTGGGACCGGAGACTGTTCGACCTCGAGCGCGCGGCCGCGAGCGACGCCTACTGCGACGAGGTGAAAGGCGTCCTCGCGTCGGCCGGCCTGATGCTCACGGAGCTCTCGACGCACATCCAGGGACAGCTCGTTGCCGCCCATCCGGCCTACGACCTGATGCTCGACGGGTTCGCGCCCGAGGCCGTGCGCGGCGACCCTGCGGCGCGTCGGGAGTGGGCCACCGGCCAGCTTCATCTCGCGGCCAGGGCATCGCGCCGGCTCGGGCTCGTGGCCCATGCGACCTTCTCGGGGGCGCTCGCCTGGCCGTTCCTCTACCCGTTCCCGCAACGGCCGCCGGGGCTGGTCGACGAGGCGTTCGACGAGCTGGCGCGGCGCTGGCGGCCGATCCTCGACGCCTTCGACGCGGCGGGCTGCGACCTCTGCTACGAGCTCCACCCGGGCGAGGACCTGCATGACGGCGTCACCTTCGAGCGCCTGCTCGCCCGCGTCGGCAACCACGCCCGCTGCCACGTCCTTTACGATCCGAGCCACATGGTCCTGCAATGCATGGACCCTCTCGGCTTCATCGACGCCTACCACGAGCGGATCCGGATGTTCCACGCGAAGGATGCCGAGTTCAGGCCGAGCGCGCGACAGGGCGTCTACGGCGGATACCTGCCCTGGGTCGAACGCGCCGGGCGCTTCCGCTCGCTCGGCGACGGGCAGGTGGATTTCGGGGCGATCTTCTCGAAGCTCGCGCAGTTCGACTTCCCCGGCTGGGCGGTTCTCGAATGGGAGTGCTGCCTCAAGGATCCGGAGGCCGGGGCGCGGGAAGGGGCCGACTTCATCCGCCGCCACATCATCCCGGTGACCGGGCGCGCGTTCGACGACTTCGCGGATGCCGCGACCGATCGCGCGGCGAACCGGCGCCTGCTCGGCCTGGCGGAGGATCCGCAATGAGGCGACGGCTTCGTCTCGGCATGGTCGGCGGGGGTGCCGGCAGCTTCATCGGCGCCGTGCACCGGATCGCATCGAGGCTCGACGACCGCTGGACCCTGGTCGCGGGCGCGCTCTCGTCCGATCCCGCGCGCGCCGCGGCCTCGGCCGAGACGCTGCACATCGCGCCCGACCGCGCCTACCCGTCGTTCGAGGCGATGGCCGACGCCGAGCGCGCGCGCGACGACCGGATCGACGCGGTCGCCGTGGTGACGCCGAACGACAGCCACGTCGCGATCTGTCGCGCCTTCCTCTCGCGCGGCTTCCCGGTGATCTGCGACAAGCCGCTCGCGACGTCGCTCGCCGAGGCGAACGCGCTCGCGTCCCTGGTCGCGGAGACGAGGCTTCCGTTCGTGCTCACGCACAACTACAGCGCCCATCCGATGGTCCGCGAGGCGCGCGAGCGCGTGCTCGCGGGCGAGCTCGGCCCGATCCGGGTGGTGCAGGCCGAATACCCGCAGGACTGGCTCGCGACCGCGATCGAGGAGACCGGGCAGCGGCAGGCGGCCTGGCGCACCGACCCGGCGCGATCCGGCCCGGCGGGAAGCGTCGGCGACATCGGGACCCATGCCCATCACCTCGCGTCGTTCGTGAGCGGACTTCGGGTCGAGGCGGTCGCGGCCGATCTCTCGACCTTCGTGGCCGGGCGGCGGCTCGACGACGACGCGCGCATGCTGCTCCGCTTCGAGAGCGGCGCGCGCGGAATGCTCTGGTGCAGCCAGGTCGCGCACGGCTGCGAGAATGCGCTTCGCCTCCGGGTGATCGGAGAACGGAGCGGTCTCGAATGGGCGCAGGAGCAACCGAACGAGCTCCTGCTGACCCGGGCGGGCGAGGCGCCCGCGAGGCTCACGCGTGGCTCGGACGGGCTGTCCGACGCCGCGCGGGCGGCGACGAGGCTGCCGGCCGGCCACCCGGAGGGCTATCTCGAAGCCTTCGCACGCCTCTATGCCGAGGCGGCGGACCTCGTGGAAGCGCACGCCGACGGGCGCGACACCCCGGAGAGCGCGCGTCTCCTGCCCGGGATCGGGGACGGGGTGCGCGGCGTCGCGTTCATCGAGGCGGTGGTGGGATCGAACCGGAGCGACGGGGCGTGGACCCGCCTCGCGGCCTGAGGCCGGGGCGTTCGACCGCCTCCCGGCGCCGCGGTCATGACGATCCGGCGGTGAGGCGTCAGAGCGGAAAGCCGAGCCGGGCGACGGTCGCGAGATCGTCCGGGTCGAACCGCGCGACACCGCCCTGCCGGTATCGGCCGGTGCTTCCGGGCGGCCGCACCGAGGCGGCGAACGCCGCGAGAACGTCCTGCGGAGGAACGAGGCCGACGAAGCGCGCGATCCGCGCGGCCCCGCTCTCGGGGGCGCGGCAGAACGCGTCGAAATCGACGAGCAGGACCCGATCGGGAAAGCGGCCGACGATCCGCTCGACCCGGCGGTGCGCCGCGCACCAGTAGGCGAGCGACGTCCGGGGGTCGATGGCGACGTCGCGGTCCAGGAAGACGGGGCCCCAGAACGCCAGCTGGTTCTGGTTGGCGCTGAGCGCCATGTCGAGCGGGTGGCGCACGACGTGGATCGCCCGGAGGTCGGGCCTGGCGGCGAGCAGCCGGTCGAGCACGACATGGGTGTTCGGCTCCTTCCAGCCCCAGGGCGCGTCGGGTCGGTCCGCGCCGGAGCGCGCGCCGGCGCCGTCGAGAAGGGCGCGCGCCCGCTCGGCAAGCCACGCGCGGGGATGGAGCGGGCGCGGGATCGCGGCGAGGGCTGCGACGCGGGCGCGGTCCTCGTCGCTCGGGGCGAGATCGCCGGCAAGCCGGCCGAAGAACAGGACCGCGAGACGGCGGAACGCCTCCTCGTCGTCGAGGAGCACCGAGCGACGCTTGAACAGGAGCGTGAAGGCGAGGTTGTCGAGCGGCTCGTTCAGGTCGTCGCCGAGATGGCAGCCGAGGGCCTGAAGCAGCGAGGCAACGACCCGCGTCCCGCTGCCGCCGACGCCGCCGATCGCGAAGGGCGCCGCCATCGGACCGGACGATCAGAGGATCCGGGCGGGGAAGGGCGGTGTCGCGTCGGCGCCGGTGTCGAACTCCACCACCCACAGGTCGGGGTCGCGGCTCACCGCCCGCTCGACATAGGAGGCGGCCTCGTCCGGCTCCACCGCGCCGCCCGCGCCGGTGCCGCGCATGAAGGCCGGCGTGCCGTCCGGCGCCCGTGCGTCGGCCAGCACCGCGATCCGGTTGTCCGGCGTCCGGAGCAGCACGAGGAGCGCTCCCGCCTCGTCGTCGCCGCGCCGGACCACCGCGCCGAAGCGTCCTGCGGCCTGGCCCTGGCGGAGCATCGCCTGGACGCGGAACCGTGCCTTCAGCCGGGGCTCGTCCACCCGGCTAGCCCTTCCCGCCGAGCGGCATCGGGACCCAGCGGCTGCCGTCATCGTCCTCCAGCAGGACGAGGAGCGAGGAGCGGCCCGCCTTCCGCGCGTCCGCGATCGCGTCCACGATCTGGCCCGGGGTGGTGATGTCGGTCTGCTGGATCTCGAGCACCACGTCGCCCGGCTTGAGGCCGCGATCCGAGGCGACGCCATCCTTCGCGACCGCGGTCACCACGACGCCGTGCTGTTCGGCGGCGAGCCCGAACTGGTGGCGGAGCGTGTCGTCGATCGCGGCCACCGTCATGCCGAGCAGGGGAAGCGTCGTCGCCGCTTGCGCCTTCGGCTTCGCGTTGCGCACCGGCTGGGCCGGCTTCCCGGAGGCCGCGTCGCCGGGAAGCTCGGCGATGCGGACGGCGAGGGTCTGGGTCGCCCGGTTCCGCCAGACCACCATCGGCACGCTGGCGTCGATCGGCGTCTCGGCCACCATCCGTGGCAGCGTCCGCATCCCGACCACCGGCGCGTTGTTGAAGCGGAGGATGACGTCGCCGGTCCGCAGCTGGGTCCTGGCTGCCGGGCCTTTCGGATCGATGCCGGCGACCAGCGCGCCGCCTTGCGCCGGCTTGAGGCCGAGGCTGGCCGCGATGTCGGGCGTCACCGCCTGGATGCGGATGCCGATCCATCCCAGTCGCGTGTGGCCGTACTGGCGGAGCTGGTCGACCACCAGTTTCGCCTCGTCGGACGGGATCGCGAAACCGATGCCGATCGAGCCGCCGGACGGCGAGTAGATCGCCGTGTTGATGCCGATGACGTCGCCGTCCATGTCGAACAGCGGGCCGCCCGAATTGCCGCGGTTGATCGGGGCGTCGGTCTGGATGAAGTCGTCGTAGGGACCTTCCTGGATGTCGCGGCCGCGGGCGGAGATGATGCCGGCGGTCACCGTGCCGCCGAGGCCGAACGGGTTGCCGATCGCGAGGTCCCAGTCGCCGACGCGTGCGGCGTTGCTGTCACCCCAGCCGACCGCGGGGAGCGGCCGGTCCGCCTTGACGCGAAGCAGCGCGAGATCGGTGCGGTCGTCGTGGCCGACCACGGTCGCGGTCAGCACGGTGTTGTCCTGCAGCGTCACGGTGATCGCGTCGGCCCCGGCGATCACGTGGTTGTTGGTGACCACCAGGCCCGAGGGGTCGACGATGAAGCCGGAGCCGAGGCTCTGCATCCGTCGCGGCGCCGGGTTGCCGTCCGATCCGTGCTGGCGGTCGAGGAAGTCGTGGAAGAACTTCTCGAACGGCGAGCCTGGCGGGAACGGGGAGGGGCTCTGGTCGCCGCCATCGCCGTTGTCGCCACCGTCGCCGTCCGGGCCGTCATCGTCGCTCGCGTCGGCCTTGACCGTCGAGGTCGACGAGATGTTGACCACGGCCGGCAGGAGCCGCGCCGCGAGATCGGCGAAGCTCGCCGGCGCGGGGCGCGCGTCGGCGGCGGCCCCGCCGAGCAGGAGTGCGGCAAGGAAAACGACGCCGCGGAGCCCCGAGGCGGGAGGCCGCGCAGGCCGAAAGGTCAACCGCATGCGTGATCCCCGGAACCGGCTTGCGATCGATGATCGGGCCGCGTCGCGATCGGGGCAAGGGGAGCCGCGGGAACAGGCCTGCGATCAGGTCCAGCCATCGCCGCCGCCCGCCTGTTGGCGGATGAAGGCGGCGACCGCTTCGCCGAGCAGGCCGTAGCCGCCGTCGTCCATGTGCATGCCGTCCGGTGACAGGCCGGCGCAGCCGAGGCCGGTTTCCGCTGCCCAGAGCCGCATCTCCTCGTAGCGGGGAAAGATCGGGATCACGTGTCGCGAAGCGGCGGCGCGCACGGCCTCGAGGAAGGGCGGAAAACGCGGCTCGGCCTCCAGCACGGGACAGAACTGCGGCTCGATCAGCAGCGGGTCGGCGCCCGAGGCGCGGACCACCGCGACCAGCTCGTCGAGCAGACGCTCGAACCGCTCGACGGCGACGCCCTGCGGTCCGTCGTTGCTGCCGACCTGCAGCAGCACGAGGTCCGGCCGGTCGAGCGGGATGTCGCGGAAGCGTCGCGCCATGCCCTCGATGTTCTCCCCGGAGACGCCGCGATTGGCGAGCGCGATCCCGCCCGGCACGAACGGGCCGAGCCGCGCCTGCATCACCGCGGGATACGAGGTCCGGTCGGGATCCGTCGCGCCGTAGCCCTCGGTGGTCGAGGAGCCGAACGCCGTGATCCGGAGCGGGCGGAGGTATTCTCCCGACCCGAGATAGGCCGCGACGCGGGGCAGTCCGACGGTCAAGCGCGTGCTCCGCCGGCGGCGACGTCCTCCCGGGCCAGCCGGACCCGCGCCCGCTCGCGTTGCCGGCGCTTGCGGCGGTCGAGCAGGGCGGCCAGCGCGAACAGGCCGGCCAGGCCGGCGCCGTTCACCAGCACCTGCATGGGAAGCGCGGCGCCGAAGCGGTCGAAGGAGAGCTTCCCGAGGAGGTCGATGAAGGTTCCGAGCGTGAACACTTCGAGGGAGTGGCGCCCGAGGAGCGCGAGCGCGCGGCCCGGAACGGTGGCGGTGAAGCGGCGCGCCCGCTCGCTCGAGGCCACGAGATAGAAGATCGACAGCACGTCGAGCAGACGGAGCGGCGCGAGCGGTGTCTTGCCGGGGTCGGCGATCGCGAAGGGCGCGAGAGACGGCAGCCCGTACTGGCCGTAGGGAAAGGCCTCGACGAGCGAGAACCCGAGATAGGCCGCGCTCGCCACCGTGAGCGGAAGACGGCGCGGGATGTCGCCCCGGTTGCGCCCGGTGACGATCGCGAACACGGCGCCGAGGGTGAACAGGAACTGCCAGGCGATCGGGTTGAAATACCAGCCATCCGGATCGAGCCAGTTCGGGAAGTTGAGGTCGGGGTCCAGGTTGGCCGCGAGCCAGAGTGCCGCACTCGGCAGCAGGGCCGCGAGGATCCCGATCCGCAGCAGCCCCCAGATCACCGGGAACGAGGCGAGAAGGACGATGTAGAGCGGCAGGATGTTGAGGTTGGCGGGGAGCGCCAGCAGGAACACCGCGCGCCAGATGTTCCGGTGGCCGTGCGCGAGTTCCGGCTCGAGGTAATCGGGCGAGACGGCGTGGTGCATCGAATACCACCGGATCAGCACGATCGAGAACATCAGCAGCGCGAGCTGGAACAGGTAGAGCTTCCCGATCCGCCTCGCGACGCGGTCGATCCCGGACAGCACGCCGGCCTGATCCATCAGCCGTCCGTAGGCGAGCATCGAGGCGAAGCCGGCCAGCAGCACGAAGATCTCGGCGGCGTCGGCGAAGCCGAGGTTCCGGAGCGTGAGCCGGTTCAGCACGTTCTGCGGGATATGGTCGACGAACATCATCAGCAGGGCGAGCCCGCGGAGCGCGTCGACCCGGTGGTCGCGCTCGCGTCTGGTCGGGGCGGCGGCGGACGGTGCCCGCGTGCCGTCGGCGTCATGGCTCCTGCCCCGCTCGCCGGCGTCGGCGTCCCGGAGGTCTCCATTCCCGGGGCCGGTCCGCGGCGAGGCGTCGGTCGAGGAGACGGCGTGGTCCAGCGCGATGCACTCCATGGATCGAGGCTGCCGACCGCTGGCGGCATTTCTGAGGCGCGATGGGGGCCGCCGAATGGGCTTCGCGACGCCTCGAGCGTAGGATACGCGGATCGGGCGTGGGCGTTTTCCTGCCCGGGGCGGCCGAGCACGGCCCGGGCAGGGAGCCAGCGGATGATCGACGACGACGCCCTCGCCCGCGAGGCCCGGGTCCGCCTCGCGACGCTCGCCGACCCCGCGGGCGGCGGCGACGTCATGACGACCGGGCGCGTGGAAGGGGTCCAGCAGAAGGGCGCGTTGCTGCAGGTGACGCTGCGGGCCAGCCGGGCCGAGGGCACCCGCGCCGAGACGTTGTCGCGCGACGTCCAGCGTCTGCTCGCGTCGATCCCGGGCGTCGCGAACGCGACCGTGGTGCTGACCGCCCACCGCGAGCCGCCGCCGCCGTCCCCGGCGCCGTCGGGAGCGGGGCCCCGCGAGGTCGCATCGAGGCCGAAGCTCCTCGCCGGGATCCCCCACGTGATCGCGGTCGCATCCGGCAAGGGCGGGGTCGGGAAGTCGACGGTGGCGGTGAACCTCGCCTGCGCGCTCGCCCGGCGGGGTCTCCGGGTCGGGCTGCTCGACGCCGACATCCACGGACCTTCGGTGCCGCGGATGCTGGGGCTCGACCGCAAGCCGGAGGTCGTGGGCGACCGGATGCAGCCGCTCGCCGCCTGGGGTCTCACGGTGATGTCGATGGGTTTCCTGGTGCCGGAACGCCAGGCGATGATCTGGCGCGGGCCGATGGTGATGGGCGCGCTGGAACAGCTGATGGGCCAGGTGGACTGGCCGCCGCTCGACCTGATGGTGGTCGACATGCCGCCCGGCACCGGCGACGCGCAGCTGACGCTCGCCCAGCGGGTCTCGCTCGCGGGCGCGGTGATCGTCTCGACGCCGCAGGACATCGCGCTGATCGACGCCCGGCGCGGGATCGACATGTTCGGCCGCACGGGAGTTCCCGTGCTCGGGATCGTCGAGAACATGAGCGTGTTCTGCTGCCCGAACTGCGGGCACCGCACGGCGATCTTCGGCGAGGGCGGCGCGCGCCACGAGGCGCAGCGGCTCGGCGTCCCGTTCCTCGGCGCCGTGCCGCTCGAGATGGCGATCCGCCGGGCCGGCGATCAGGGCGCGCCGGTCGCGGCCGCCGAGCCGGAGAGCGACGCGGGGGTCGTGTTCGCGCAGATCGCGGCGGCCGTGGCGGCCGGGCTCGGCGGGGCCGCTCCCTGAACCGCGGGCAGCCCGGATCTACCAGGGGATCTCGCGGTTCTCCCAGTCGACGAACACCGCGCCGCGCTGGTCCGCGCGCTTCTCCAGCATGTCCGCCATCGCGTTCGCGCTGGTCTCGACGTCGAGATGCGCGTTCCGCCCGCCCATGTCGGTACGCACCCAGCCGGGATGCACGACGAGCACGCCGAGGTCGGGATGCCGGGCCGAGAACGAGCGGGCGAGCGTGTTGAGCGCGGCCTTCGAGGCGCGGTAGCTGTCGTTGCCGCCGTTGGTGTTCCGGGAGACCGAGCCGAGGATCGAGCTCATCAGCGCGATGCGGCCGTGCGCGGCCAGGCGGTCGCGGAAGGCTTCGGCGAAAGCGACGGGACTGATCGCGTTCGTCCGGAAGACGCGGAGCGCCTCCTCGACGCGTTCCTCGTGGATCGGCGCGTCGGGGCTCGCGCTCATCACGCCGGCGTTGACGAACACGAGGTCGAATCGCGAGCCGGAGAGACGCTCGTGCAGGCCCGACACCGAGCCGGGATCGTCGATGTCCACGATCTCGACCGCGGCCGCCGCGGGGACCGTGGTGCCCTCCTTGCGGACGGTCGCCGTCACCGTCCAGCCGCGTCGTGCGAGGGCTTCGACGAGCCCGGCGCCGAGACCGCGGGAGGCTCCGACGATCAGGGTCTTGCGTCCGTCCATCATCCTGTCTCCCCCGTTCCGAGCGTTCTCGTGAGTGCCGCCTCGAGTTCCGACCATTCCCGCTTCGAGAGACCGCTCGTCGCCTGTTCGACCGCGTCGCCGGCCAGACGACGACGCACCACGGCGAGCATCCCGGCGGACAACGTGACGGCGCCGAGCCGGTATTCAAGGAACGCGTCCGCAGCGGCGGGGACCCAGGCACGGAGGATCTCGACCATCGGCGCGGCATAGGCGCGGATCTCGTGCTGGGCGTGCGGGTCGGCGCGCAGCTGGAGGAAGTTGAGCAGGTTGTGGAGGTCGGTCTTCCAGTACCACTGGGTGTAGGTGTTGAGGGTCAGCGTCATCCGCGCGAGTTCGCGGGCGAGGCGCGGCCGCGACGGGTCGGCGAGCTCGCCGTGCTCGTCCTCGTTCAGCAGGGCGAGGTAATGGTCGTGCGAGCGGGTCGCGTCCTCGCGGAGGATGTCGAGCACGCCGGCCGCCTCGGCGGCGTCGAGCACCTCGCCGCGTCCCTGCCGGTTGCTCGCCGACTGCGCGGCGAGATGCGCGGGCTCGGGAAGATAGAACTCGCGGTCGAGCACGGAGTAGCGGGCCGAGATCTCGTTCACGTTCGCCATCCGGTGGCGGATCCACTGGCGCGCGACGAAGATCGGCAGCTTCACGTGGAACTTGATCTCGCACATCTCGAACGGCGTCGAATGCCGGTGCCGCATCAGGTAACGGATCAACCCGGTGTCCTCGGTGACCCGCCTGGTGCCGCGTCCGTAGGAAACGCGCGCCGCCTGCACGATGGCGCCGTCGTCTCCCATGTAGTCCACCACGCGGACGAAGCCGTGGTCGAGCACCGGAAAGGCCTGGAACAGCATCGCCTCGAGGGTCGGGACCGTCGGGCGGAGCGTCGGCATCGCGGCCTCGCGGCTGCGACCGATCTCGTGCTGCTGGGCCGGGGTGAGACGTTCGTCCATCCGTTCCCCCTATCACAGGCCCCCTACCACCGGGAGGCAGCCTCCCCTATATTCCGCCCCGCAGGGTTCGCCCGGCTATGACGATAAACGGTGCGTGGAATAATCGTTGCGGACCCGGGGGCAGTGCCCGGCGCCTCCACCATTCGGCTCGCGATCGTTGGCGGCCGGACGGGGGCGAAACAGGCTCGACGCGCGTGGTAAAGGCGTATCTTTCGTTCGGCATGGTTCCGCCGTTATCGGGCCGTATCACAAGTGCCAACGACAACGACGTTATGGCGCTCGCTGCCTAATTGACTTAGGCAAGCGCGGTCCGGGGGGCACCGGGCAACAGAAGCCCCCCAACGTTTCGTTCGCGGCTCAGGGATTGCCCAAGGAGTGCGATGACCGACGACCAGGGTTCGGGTGGCGAAGGTTCAGGCGGGCACGGGCCGGACGAGGGGGAGCTCCCCGAAAGCCTGCTGCCCTACGAGGCCTGGACCGAGGATGCCTTCCGCGGCGTCGCGGTGCGCGCACTCTCCCATGTCGCGGCGAACGGCCTCCCCGGCGATCATCATTTCTACATCACCTTCCGGACCGACCATCCCCAGACGGTCGTGCCGCCGCGGCTGCGCGCGCGCTATCCGGAAGAGATGACGATCGTGCTGCAGCACAAGTTCTGGGACCTGGTGGTCGACGAGGGCGGCCGGATGATATCGGTCGGCCTGTCCTTCGGCGGCGCCGGCGCGACGCTGCGGGTTCCGTTCGACGCGATGACCGGGTTCGCCGACCCGTCGGTGAAGTGGGGATTGCGGTTCCGACCGATGATGCCGGAGGGCGAACCGGAACAGGCCCCGGTCGCGGGCCCGGGCAGCGGTTCCGACGCCGGGCGCCCGCCGCCGGAACCGGCCGGCGAACCCGGGCCGGGCACGCCCCCGGCGGAAACGCCGCAGGTGGTGAGCCTCGATGCGTTCCGCCGCCGGCGCGATTGAGGGTTTGTGGAGGAATGCTCCTGCGGGCAGGATCCGTGGTTCTGACGCATCCGGATCCCGGCACGGAGCGACCGGGCGGATCGTGGCCGGGGATCCCCGCCCGGTCGTGATCGGCAAGGGCAACGACTTCTCCGAAGGACTCGCCTGACGATGCGCTTCACCGTCGACCGGCTGGATCATCTGGTCATCACCTGCCGCGACGTCGAGCGGACGGCGTCCTGGTACCAGCGCGTGCTCGGCATGGAGCGCGAGGAGTACGGACGCAGCAACCGCAACGCGCTCCGCTTCGGCGGCCAGAAGATCAACCTGCGGCCCTGGAACGCCGAGGGCTGGGAAACCGCCGAGACCGACATGAGCGGGACGCAGGATTTGTGTTTCGCGACCACGCTGCAGCCGGAGGACACGATCGAGCATCTCGTCGCCTGCGGGGTCGTGGTCACCGAGGGACCGGTCGAGCGGATCGGCGCGCTCGGGCCGATGGTTTCGGTGTATTGCCGCGACCCGGACGGCAACCTGATCGAGCTCGCGTCCTATCTCGGGCTCCGCGACGAGCACATGGCCCGGACCCGGGGCGACGGGTCGTGAGCGGGACGGCCCTGCTCGACGACGCGACGATCGACGGGATCGGTGCCGATCTGCCCGGCTGGACGGTCTCGGAGGATCGCCGGTCGCTTCGCTTCTCGCGCCGCTTCGCCGATTTCGACGCGGCGTTCGCGTTCGTCTCGGCGGTCGCGGCGCTGGCCCGGGCCCGCGATCACCATCCGGACCTCGAGTTCGGCTGGGGTTATGTCCGCATCGCGCTCACGACGCATTCGGCCGGCGGCCTGACCGCGCGCGACGTCCTGCTCGCGAGCGATATCGACGGTGTGGCCCCGGCGTAGCGACGGGCCGAGCCGGTGACCGGGGGGCCGCGCGGCGGGAATGCCGGATCGACCTCCTGGAGATCGACGGCGAGCTCGCGGCCCTGAACGAGCTCGTGTTCGCTTCCGACCACCTGCCGGTCGAGAACGTGGCGGTCGAGCCGGCCCGGCGGCGTCGGGGTCTTGGGCGGGTCCTGCTCGCCCACGCCGGGTCGGTGGCCGCCGCCGCCGCACGTCTCCGCGCGATCCGCCTGGACGTCCGCCTGGAGCACCCCGGGTGAACATGAGCAAGCCTCTCCGGCCGACCCCGTCCGCTCGGGCAAAAAAGTATCGGTTTCCGTACGAGGGAGAGTAGGTGTTGCCGATCCGAAACGCCTAGAATAGGGGTTCAAGAGAAAAGGCCGCCCCGGTTCCCGACCAGGGCGCGGCCAAAGGGTGGACCGTCATGAACGATCTTGTCTCCACGGGGCGCCGGGAGGTCGAGCGCGGCCTCCTCGCCTCGAGCGGTTGAACCAGGCCGTGGCCCAGCCCGAGCTCGAGATCGTCGGGGTCGCCGAAGGCGAGCCGTTCAAGGTCTGGTCGCACGGCTACCCTTACCGAACGGTGCGGTGGCACTTCCACCCCGAGTTCGAGATCCATCTCATCACCACGACGAGCGGTCGCATCTTCGTCGGCGACTACATCGGCGAGTTCGTGCCGGGCAATCTGGTGATGACCGGGCCGAACCTGCCGCACAACTGGCTGAGCGACGTCGCGTCCGACGTGACGGTGCCGCAACGCTGCATCGTGCTCCAGTTCGGCGCCGCCTTCATCGAGGCGTGCGCGGCGGCGTTCAGGAGCTTCGATCTCTCCGCCCTCGTCGCGCAGTCGGAACGCGGTCTCGCGTTCACCGCCGCCGCGAGCCGGGCAGTCGCGCCCCTGATGCGGGCGATGCTCGCCGGCGACCGGTTGTCGCGGCCGGCGCTGTTCCTGCAGATCGTCGAACATCTGCTCCGCGACCAGGATCGGCGCATGCTGGCGAGCGTCGGGTATCGATCGCAGCCCGCGGTCTACATGACGCAGCCGCTCAACCACGTGCTCGAGCACATCGCGCGCAATCTCGGCTGCGACATCCGGGAGGCCGAACTCGCGGAACTCAGCGGCTACACGCCGAGCGGGTTCTCGCGCGCCTTCCATCGGCAGACCGGGATGACGTTCACGTCCTACGTGAACAGCATGCGGATCAACCGGGCGTGCCGGCTGCTCGCGATCACGGACCAGCCGATCACCGAGATCTGCTTCGATGTCGGTTTCAACAATGTCTCCAATTTCAACCGGCGTTTCCGCGCGATGACGAGCATGACCCCGCGCTCCTACCGGAGCCGCCACCGCGAGAACGATCGTCACGCGCACAGCACCCTCGATGGCCGGCGTCCGCAGCTGCGGGTGGTCGCGGACCGTCATTGAGCGCCGGCCACGCGCGGCCGGACCACCAGCCTCAAGAACGAGCAGGATAGGAACCCCAGGATGTCAAAGTTTGCGAGACGGGCACGAACCTCGATCGGAGCGCTCACGCTGGCGGCGGGGCCGCTCCTCGTGCCGGTCGTGCACGCCGACGCTGCCGGCATCTCGAACGTCAAGGTGGCGTTCCTGATGCCGGACGAGAGCTCCACCCGCTACGAGGAGCACGACAAGCCCGGGTTCGTGGCCGAAATGCAGAAGCTCTGCCCGACCTGCACCGTGCTCTACCAGAATGCCGACGCCGACGCGTCGCGCCAGCAGCAGCAGTTCAATTCGGTCATTTCCCAGGGTGCGAAGGCGATCGTGCTCGACCCGGTCGACAGCACCGCGGCCGCGTCACTGGTCCACCAGGCGCAGTCGCAGGGCATCAAGGTCGTCGCCTATGACCGGCCGATCCCGTCGACCCCCGCGAGCTACTACGTCTCGTTCAACAACGAGCAGATCGGCAAGGTCATCGCGCAGTCGCTGGTCGAACATCTCAAGGCGATGGGCGTGCCGAAGAGCCGCGGGGTGCTGGAGGTGAACGGCTCGCCGACCGACGCCGCAGCCGGGCTGATCAAGAAGGGGATCCACGAAGGTCTCGCCACCGGGGGCTACCGGACGCTCGCCGAATACGACACGCCGGACTGGTTGCCGTCGAAGGCGCAACAATGGGTGGCCGGCCAGATCTCGCGCTTCGGCAAGAAGATCGCCGGCGTGGTCGCCGCGAACGACGGCACGGGCGGCGGCGCGATCGCGGCGTTCAAGGCGGCCGGCGTCGATCCGGTGCCGCCGGTGACCGGCAACGACGCGACGATCGCGGGCCTGCAGCTGATCATCGCGGGCGATCAGTACAACACGATCTCCAAGCCGAGCGAGATCGTTGCCGCCGCGGCGGCAAAGGTCGTCGTCGCGTTGCTGGAAGGCAGCACGCCGCCGAGCGACACCACGCTGTTCAACACGCCGACCCAGCTGTTCACGCCGACCCTGATCACGGCCCAGAACCTGAAGGCCGAGATCGTCGACAAGGACGTGAACGGCAAGCCGATCGAGCCCGCCTCCGTGCTCTGCACCGGCCGCTACGCCGAAGGCTGCCACAAGCTCGGCATCACATCCTGACCGGCCGGTCCGGCGCTCCGTCGCGGGCGCCGGACCGCCACCGTCGCGACGAGTAGGACAGCGAGGCCGCCATGACGGATCCAGTTCGCCACGAGAGCGCGCAAGGGGAGAAGGTGCTCAGCCTGCGCGGCATCTCGAAGCATTTCGGCGCCGTGTCGGCCCTGACCGACATCGAGCTCGACGTCCATGCCGGCGAGGTGGTGGCACTGGTCGGCGACAACGGCGCCGGCAAGTCGACCCTGGTGAAGGTCCTGGCCGGCGTGCACCAGCCGAGTTCCGGGACGATGACGTTCGCCGGCAAGGACGTGACGCTGGCCGACCCGGGCGCGGCACTCTCGCTCGGGATCGCCACCGTGTTCCAGGACCTCGCGCTCTGCGAGAACCTCGACGTGGTGGCCAACATCTTCCTCGGCCGCGAGCTTGCGCCGATGGGCCTCGACGAGGTGTCGATGGAGATCAAGGCGTGGACGCTGCTCCGCGAGCTGTCCGCGCGGATCCCGAGCGTCCGCGAGGTCGTGGCCTCGCTCTCCGGCGGACAGCGTCAGACGGTGGCGATCGCCCGCTCGCTGCTGCTGGAGCCGCGCCTGATCCTGCTCGACGAGCCGACCGCAGCCCTCGGCGTCGCGCAGACCGCCGAAGTGCTCGACCTGATCGAGCGGGTGCGTGACCGCGGCCTCGGCGTGGTGATGATCAGCCACAACATGGAGGACGTCCGGGCGGTCGCCGATCGGATCGTCGTTCTCCGGCTCGGCCGCAACAACGGCGTCTTCTACCCCGATGCCAGCAACCACGAGCTGGTGAGTGCCATCACCGGCGCGTCCGAGAACTCGGTGTCGCGCCGGTCGGAGCGGCGGCGCGCGCAGCGGGAAGGCGCCGAGGGAGCGCAGGCATGAGCGGCACCAAGCTGATCGACCGGAGCGACGAGCGCCTCAAGCAGGACGACGGGCTCGGGGGCGCGGTCCGCGCGTTCCTCGACCGGGTCCGCTCGGGCGACCTCGGCTCGCTGCCCGTGGTGGTCGGGCTCGTGATCATCTGCACCGTGTTCGAGAGCCTGAACACGGTCTTCCTGTCGAGCAACAACCTCGTCAACCTGCTCTACGACAGTTCGACGATCGGCGTGATCTCGCTCGGCATCGTCTGCATCCTGATGGTCGGCGAGATCGATCTCTCGGTCGGATCGGTCAGCGGCTTCGCGTCGGCGCTCGTCGGCGTGCTCTGGGTGAACGCCGGCTGGCCGGTCTGGCTCGCCATCGTCGCGGCGATCGCCGCCGGCGCCGTCATCGGCTTCATCTATTCGTTCCTGTTCAATCGTTTCGGCATGCCGAGCTTCGTCTCGACGCTGTCCGGCCTGCTCGCCGTGCTCGGCCTGCAGCTCTACATCCTCGGCGCGAGCGGCTCGATCAACCTGCCCTACGGCTCGCCGATGGTGAGTTTCGGCCAGTCGCTCTACATGCCGCACATCCTCGCCTACGTCGTCGCGGTGCTGGCCGGGATCGCGGTGTTCTACACCGGCTTCCGCACCGCGCAGCGCCGCCGCGAGGCGAGCCTCTCGTCGCAGTCGCTGAACGGCGTCGTGGCGCGCGCCGTCGCGATCACGGTGGTCCTCGTGGCGGCGGTGTTCTACCTCGATCTCGATCGCGGCGTGCCGTGGATGCTCGGCTTCTTCGTCGCCCTCGTGCTGCTGCTGAACT